>JBLNEK010000191.1:0-7634 GCA_050262635.1 Candidatus Sericytochromatia bacterium
CGGGTTCTTGTTGATCTGCAGCACCGCGCCGAGCAGATCACCCGCCTGGGCGCCCTGGTCCACCAGCGTGGTGTTGAGCTGCGTGCCCGCCGGAACGATGGACGAGTTCACCACCGAGAGCAGTTTGTCGGCGGCGTTGGCGTCAACAAACTGTTGAGTCAGCGTCACAGTGCCGGTGATTGTCCCGCCGGCGTCGCCCACCAGTTTCGTCAGTGACGTGACGACGTCGTCGGACGCGTCCGGGGTGCGGATGATCACGACCGATTTATCGGTCAGCGCACCGCGCACGATCCGTTCGGCCATCAGCGTGTCGAATTCGCTTGCCGTGTTGAGTCTTTCAGTCAGCGCGTTGTTGTGCTGGTCAAGCTCGCTGATCCGGTCCTGCAGCTGTTGCTTGTCGTCTCGCAGGCCGGAGACCAACGTGTCTGACAAGAAACCCGAGCCCAGGACCACTCCCACCGCCAGCGCGAGGAACACGGCGGCCAGCGAGATCGCGTGATGACGCAGCGAAATCACGGTACTAGCTGACGAGGCCCTGGGCCCACACCAGGAATCGGTTCCAGTACATGGCGATCCAGTCGAGGACCGGTTGGTCGGCGCGAGATACCCACAGCGCGACGATGATAGCGATCAGCATCGCTAGCACCAGCATCGCGATCGCACCGCCGGAAATCCGGTTGCGGTACAGCGTGGCGACAGCTTTCGCGTCGACCAGTTTCTGTCCGACCTTCAGGCGGGTCAGAAATGTCGACGGATTGCTTTGTGCCCGAGTGCGATCGAAGAACTCTTCGATCGTCGCGCTGTGTCCGGCAGTGACGATCAGCGCGGCCCCGTGGTGATCGGCGAGCAACAGAGCAAGATCCATGGCGGATCCCGCTGCGGGGAACGTCATCGCGCCCACGCCGAGGTCCTGGATACGCTCCAGGCCGGGGGCATGACCGTCGGCGTCGGCCGGAAGCACCACCTGAGCGCCGCAGCGCAAGACGTCTGCAGTCATCTTGTCCGGGTCACCGACAATGAGCTGCGGGCGATATCCGTTCTTGCGCAACACATCTGCGCCGGCGCCGACGCCCACCAGCACAGGCTGGTACTCCTTGATGAACGGCTTGAGACTCTTGAGGTCATCGGCCGCCGCATCTTCTTCACCGACGACCACGACGTGGCGACGGTTCAGGTCGACATCGATGTCGGGGATTCCGATTCCGTCGATCAACAACGGGCTTTCGCTGCGGATGAACTCGATCGTGTTACCGGCAAAGGCCTCCAGATGCTCGACCAGACCGCTCTTGGCCTCGTGCATCAGGTCAGAGATCTCTTCGTCGGTGCGTTCCACACCGACGATCAGCCGCCGATCCCCCGAGTACACCGCACCGTTGTGCACCCGGACCCGGGCACCGTCCTTGACCTTCTTGAAAACTTCCGGCCCGGTGTCGTCGATCAACCGCACACCGTGCGCGACGAGCACCTCGGGCCCCTGGTTCGGGTAGCGGCCCGAGATCGATCGCGACGCGTTGATCACCGCTGCCACGCCTGCGTCGACCAGCACATCGGCGGTCATCCGGTCGAGATCGCGGGCATCGAGGACGACGATGTCCCCCGGACCGACGCGACGCAACAACCGTTCGGTGTCACGATCCACCACGGCGGTTCCGACCAGGCCAGGCCGTGACGACGTGTTCCGGGACAGCAGCGAAGACATCTTCATAGCGGCGATTCTGGTCACGGTTTTCCTGGATGCTGGGGAGGCGCGCCGTAACACTAGTCACACAAGTTAACTTCTGTCACAGCGCCTATTCCCGCGAGCAGCGCGGAATCGCATCACCAGAGCCGAAGTAATGCGACAGTGGCGTCTGGCCGTGGGCTAGCGGGAAGTGGCGCGTTCGGCGGCGGCGGTGTCCAGGAGTTCGCGGGCGTGCGCGCGGGCGGTGTCCGACTCGCCCAGACCGGCCAGCATCCGGGCCAGTTCAGCCACTCGGCCCTCATCGTCGAGTCGGCGCACCACGCTGGTTCCGTCGTGACCACCGGTGTCGACGACGAGGTGCACGTCGGCATACGCGGCGACCTGCGGGAGATGGGTCACGACGATCACCTGGTGGGTGCGGGCCAGCCGCGCCAGCCGCCGCCCGATCTGCACGGCAGCCCGTCCCCCGACACCCGCGTCGACTTCGTCGAAGACCATCGTCAGACCCTCGGCGGACGCAGCGAGGACGGCCTCGAGGGCAAGCATCAACCGCGACAGCTCGCCTCCGGACGCGCTCTTGTTGACCGGCAGCACAGCGGCGCCCTGGTGCGCGGTGAACCCGAACTCCACGAGATCGACCCCCGCCGACCCCGCGTGCACGCTGGTTCCCGGCGGCACGACGAGCGGAGCGGAGTCGTCCGGCCGGGCCGGCATGGGCTGCACCGTGATCGTGAACGCGGCGTCGCCCATCGCCAGGCCGGCCAGTTCCGCAGTGACCGCCTTGGACAAACCCTTGGCGGCCTTGGTGCGCGCCTTGGTCAGCTCGACCGCGCCTGCGGCGACCGCGGCCGCCAACTTCTCGACGCTGCGGGCGAGCGCGGCCAACGCCCCCTCCGACACGTCGAGTTGCGTGAGCCGCTCGCGAGCCTGTTCCGCCCACGCGAGTACGCCGTCGACATCGGCCGCGTACTTGCGCGTCAAGGTGCGCAACTGGGCCTGACGCGCCAGCTTGGTCTCCAATGCGCTTGCGTCGGTCGGCAATTCGTCGAGGTAAGCCGTCAGCTCGCTTGCAACGTCGGTGATCAACGTCAACGCCTGGGCAAGCTGGTCGGACAGCTCGACGAGCGTACGGTCGTCGCTGCCCTCCAACGCCGACTTCGCCCTGCCGATGCGGTCGGTCGCCGAACCCACGTCGTCGCCGGCCTCGCCCATCGCGCCCGAGAGCGCACCACGTGCCGTCAGCGCGGCCTCCCGCAGCGCGTCCAACTCCGAAAGCCGGCGGATGTCAGCGACAATCGCGTCGTCCTCGGCGGGGAGCGGGTCGATCGAATTGATCTCGTCGATTCCGAACTTCAGCCGGTCGGCCTCCTGCGCAAGCTCACGCGCCCGCTCCGTGCGCTCGGCCAGATCGCGTCGTGCTTGCAGCCAGTCGTTGCGCAGCTTGCGATACCGGTCCAGCTTGGGCCCAAGGCCCGCGTACCGGTCCAGCGCGGCGCGTTGCTCGTCGGGCCGCATCAGCCGCAGTTGGTCGTTCTGGCCGTGCAGCGTCAGCAGTTCGGTGGTGAACGCGCTGAGCGACCTCGCCGGCACGCTGCGGCCCCCGAGGTATGCCCGGGACCGGCCGTCGCTTGCGACCGAGCGGCTGGCGATGACACTGCCGTCGTCGTCACGCTCGGCGCCACACGAATCGAGGATCTGGGTCACATCGGAGGCCGCGGACTCGTCGAGGTCGGCCGTGGTGAAGCGGCCTTCCACCACCGCGCGGTCGGCGCCGGACCGCACACGTGCCGGATCGGCGCGGGCGCCACCGAGCAGGTGCAGGCCGGTGACCACCATCGTCTTGCCAGTGCCGGTTTCACCGGTCAACACGGTGAAACCACGGTCGAATTCTGCGACCGCGGAACCGATCGCGCCCAATGACTCGATCCGGATTTCGGAGAGCACTCAGTCGTCCGCCCTCATGGGGCCACGCCAGCCGGTGACTGGGAGGCGGAACTTGCGCACCAGCCGGTCCGTGAACGGTGCACTGTCCAGCCGCACCCACCGGATCGGTGTCGCGCAGCGGGTCACCTCCAACCGCGCGCCCGCCGGCACCAGCATCTGGCGGCGGCCGTCGCACACGACGACCGCATCGTTGCCGCCGGCTTCCACCTCGATCGCGATGCACGCCTCGGGGCTGGTCACCATCGGGCGTGCGAACAGCGCGTGGGCGTTGTTCGGCACCACCAGAAGCGCTTCGAGGTCCGGCCACAGAATGGGTCCGCCCGCGGAGAACGCGTAGGCCGTCGACCCGGTGGGCGTGGACACGAGGACGCCGTCGCAGCCGAACGACGAGACGGGTCGCCCGTCGACCTCCAGCACGACGCCGAGAACGCCGAGGTGCGTTCCCTTTTCGAGGCTGGCCTCGTTGATCGCCCAGCCCTGACCGATTCGCTCGCCGTCAGCGCGCACCGAAACGTCAAGGGTCATGCGGTCTTCGACGCGATAGTCACGGGCGACGATGCGCTCGAGAACCCGGTCGACGGCTTCGGCCTCGGCCTCGGCGAGAAACCCGATGCGGCCCAGGTTCATTCCGAGCACCGGGACCGACGCATTGCGCGCCAGCTCTGCGGCGCGCAGAAAGGTCCCGTCCCCGCCCAGAACCAGAACCAGCTCGCAGCCCACCGCAGCATGCTGATTGGGCTCGACGACCTCGATTTCCACACCGAGAGCACGCATGTCGTCAGGCGCAAGGTGCAGGTTGCCGCGGTCGACCGCCTCAGCGGTCAACACGCGAAGCGCAATACTGTTGTCGCCCAATACTTTCTGGACGCGACGAGCGGTGTCGGTGGCCTCGTCTCGGCCGGTGTGCACGACCAGCAGCACCGCCCGCTCGGTGGTCACTGTGGACCCTCCGCGACGGCGCGGGTGACCGCTGTTTCGAGTGCGTCGCCTGTCAGCGCGGTGCCGCCGCGTGACCGCAGATGGAGGAAGTACTCGACGTTGCCCGACGGTCCCGGCAGCGAGCTCGCTACGACACCCACCGGCGGCCACCCTAGTTCGGTGGCGCGTTTCGCGATTGCGAGCACCGCCCCGGCGCGTAGCTGCGGGTCGGTGACGACGCCGCCCGTGCCCACGTGGTCCTTGCCCACCTCGAATTGCGGCTTCACCATCGGAACAATATCGGCGCTTGCGGACACGCACGACGTCAGCGCGGGAAGCACAGTGGCCAGCGAGATGAACGACAGGTCAGCTACCACCAGATCGACCGGGCCGCCGATGCTTTCCGGCGAGAGGTCACGCACATTGGTCCGCTCGAGCACCGTCACCCGCGCGTCTGACCGCAACGACCAAGCCAACTGGCCATAACCGACGTCGGCCGCGACCACCTCGCTGGCACCTCGGTGGAGCAGGACCTCGGTGAAGCCGCCCGTCGATGCGCCGGCATCCAGGCAGCGCCGGCCTTTCACCGAGATGCCGAACGAGTCCAGCGCGCCGATCAGCTTGTGCGCACCCCGGGAGACCCAGCGCCGTTCGCCGGCGTGATCGACGGTCAGGCGGGCGTCGACGGCAACCGCGGTGGCCGGTTTTGCGGCCGGCATCCCGTCGATGCTGACACGCCCCGCGCCGATCAGCTCCGCTGCCTGCTGCCGGGACCGCGCCAACCCGCGCCTCACGAGTTCGACGTCAACGCGCGCACGCCGGGTCACGCGTCGTCAACCTTTCTCCACCGACTCCAAGGCGCGGACGAGCACCTCGTGCGCTTCCTCCAATCGGGCGGCGACAGCGTCGATGTCGAGCGCGGCCAGGTCAGCGTCGTGGCTAGACGCGTCCGGCAATTCCGCGAGCAGTGCGGCGACCTCGGTGCGGATGCGTTCTGGGTCTGTGGTCATGACGACTTCACGCTATCCGATGCCAGGACGCCGTCGGCGACGGCGCGGCGCAGAACGTCGCGGGCAGAAGCATCGCCGGCGACGACCGGGCGTCTCTTCGGCTCTTCTGACTCCGCCCACACCGCGTCCGCCACAGCACGAACGAACGAGACGACTTCGCCGTCGGTGGCGTCCGTCGCCTTCACCGTGATGTCGTCAGCCCCGAGGACGACGTGCCACCCGCGGTGCGACGCGACCCTGAGACGCTCCGGCGATTCCAAGAGCGCGCGTACGTCTGCGGCGATGAATGTCGGTCGCTCGTGGGCGGCCGCGAAGATCGCGTCCTCGGCCGAACTGACCCCGGTGAGAACCATCAAGCTTGGCAGGTCGGCTGCATTGGCACCGGCGATGTCGGTGTCCAGCCTGTCGCCGACCACCAATGGCGCATCAAAGTCGCCGCGGCTCAACGCATCCCGGAAGAGTGTGGGTTGCGGCTTACCGGCGACGCTCGGCTCGAATCCGGTCGCCGCGCGTAGGGCAGCCACCATCGCTCCGTTGCCGGGCAGCAGCCCACGTTCCGTCGGAAGCGTGACGTCGACGTTGGCGGCCAGCCACCGGGCACCGCCCCTGATCGCCAGCGCGGCTTCGGCCAGATCGGCCCAGCAGGTGTGGGGCGAGTAGCCCTGCACGACCGCGACCGGTGCATCGGAGAATTGGCGCACCGGCCGCAAGCCGACCGTGGCGACTTCACGGGCGAGTGCTTCGGTGCCGACGACCATCACCGCCGAGTCGGCGGAAAGCTCGGAAGCCAGCAGGTGAGCGGCGGTCTGCGCGCTGGTGACCACGTCTTCGGGTTTCGCGATGAACCCCATCTCGCGGAGATGCTCGGCGACTTCAGTCCCGCTGCGCGAGGCGTTGTTGGTGACGAACAGGATCCGGGCCTCGACGGTCGCGAGCGTCTCGATGGCGCCGGCGGTGGGTTGTACACCGCGAAACAGAGTGCCGTCGAGGTCGCACAGCAGGCAGTCGTATCGGCTTGCAAGCGTTGTCATGGTGAGGCGAGCTCCGCGACGCGATCTTCGGCGTCGGTGACGCCGTCGACATCGGCCGCTGCGGCGCGCAGGAACCATTGCACCGCTTCCTGCTCGCGCCCCAGCGCCAGCAGGGTATCGGCGTACGCGTAGCAGAGCCGGGCTGCCGTCTGCCCCTGCCGTCCGGGGTCGATGGGCGGAGCGGACAACGTCGCGAGGGCTTGATCGAGCTGGCCGAGGTCGGTGCGGGCGCCGGCCGCGACGATGCGCAGCTCGTCCGCCTCGTCACCGGTGAGTTGAGACGCTTCCGGGCCGCGCGCGAGCTCGATCGCCCGCTCGGGACGTCCGACGCCGCGCTCGCAATCTGCGATTAGCGGCAGCAGCGACGACTTGCTGCCCATCCGGCGCGCGGCTCGGAGCTCGGCCAGTGCTTGGGCCCAGTCGCCGCAGTGGTAAGCGGCGATTCCGACGGCCTCGCGGACCGCCGCGATCCGACCGGCACGGGCACGAGCGGCGCGCGCATGAGCCAGGGCGGCCTCCGGATCCTCGTCGAGTAACTCGCCGGCGGCCACCAGATGCTTCGCGACTGCATCGGCGTTGAAACGATCCAAAGTCGTAAGCTCGCCGCGTATTTCGGGCGACAGCCGTTTGGCGTCGATGTCAGGCGGAAGCGCCGGCTCGTCGCGCCGGCCGCCATCCTCATCCGACGCTTCACGCGGCTGACTGGGCCGGGCCCGGCCGGGTCCCGACCACGACTTGCGTGGCGGTTTGCCCGATGTGCGCCCTGGTTTATCCCCGCGGCGCGGCCTGTCGTCAACCACTGATGCCTTCCTGCCGGGTGTGAATCGAGGATACGTGACCGCCAAATTCGGGCGAATTCCGCATCCATGAATTATTCATTGATTGCGGCAAGAGAAATGCCCCCGATTTGCGGTCGGGGGCATTTCTGTAATTGTTGTTCGGCGGTGTCCTACTTTTCCACCCGGGTGGGTAGTATCATCGGCGCTGGCAGGCTTAGCTTCCGGGTTCGGGATGGGTCCGGGCGTTTCCCTGTCGCTATGTTCGCCGTAA
>JBLNEK010000192.1:0-49634 GCA_050262635.1 Candidatus Sericytochromatia bacterium
GCCGGGGACACCGCCACCGGGCCGGGGCGGCATGTTGCCGGGTGACGCACCCGGGCGCGGGGCGCCGGGCCGCGGGGCGCCGGGCCGCGGGGCCTGCGGACGCGGAATCGGCCGGTCAACGGGCTGCGCGCTGGAGAACGGGTTGTTGCCGACGCGCGGGGTGCGCGCCGCGGGCTTGGGGCCGGGACGAGGGCCGGGCGTGGGCGAGGGCGCAGCGGGGCGGACCGGGGCGGGCGCCGGTGCGCTGGCTGCCGGAGCCGGCTGCTGCGGCGCCGACGGGGCTGACGGTGGCGGTGCAGCGGGCGCAGCCGGTGCTGCGGGAGCTGCCGCCGCCGCCTTCGCGGGGGCGGCGCTGGACTTGGCTGCCGCGCCGTTGCCGGCCTTGGCGGCCGCGCCGGGCTTCCCGCCGCCGAACGACTCACGCAGCCGCCGAGCGACCGGTGCTTCCACGGTCGAGGAGGCCGATTTGACGAATTCGCCTTGTTCGCTCAGCCGAGCGAGAACTTCTTTGCTTGTGACACCGAGTTCCTTCGCCAACTCGTGCACACGGGCCTTACCTGCCACTACCTCTCCATCTCTCGAGGCGACAGCGGTCGGCCGCGCGCCTCGGGTTTAGCTACGACACATGGTCATTGGGACTTCACGGTGTGCTCATGTTCTTCGCTACCTGTTCTGTTGCCGGGCCCCGAGCGTGTTGAACTGCTCTACGACCGCGGATGTGTCCGGTGAACCGGTGATGCGCAGCGCTCGACCGAAAGCTCGCCGCCGGATTGCTGCGCGAAGACACAGCTGGTGGGGATGCAGCCACGCACCCCGCCCCGGCAGAATTCCTGCGGTATCAACGGTCACGGCGAATTCGCCATTCCCGGTCGGCACCGCAACCACGCGAAGCAGTTCGACGGCCAGCTCTCGTTTCCGGCATCCGATGCAGGTCCGTACTGGCCCTGCGCCTGAGGCCGAAGTCTCGCGCTGGATCACGCGTCAGTCTACGTCACAGCCGAGGCGGTCCCATCAGGTGCCGGATGTCGTCCGCCGTGCTGCCGACTGCAGTCTGTCCATGCGAGCCGACCATGCGCAGCGACCAACCGTCTACTCAGGGGCCATTGAGGACTTCAACGCGGCAGGTGGGCCCGTGAGCTCTGGCCAGGCGCGCATCCAGCGTGAGAAGCGGCGCGTCGAACGCTTCGGCCAGGGCCACGTAGAAGGCATCCCAGCCTCGAATCGATGTCCGTAATTCCCACGCACGATCCAACAGCCATCGATGCCCGAATCGCTCACCCGGCCAATCGCGCAAGTCGGCGACAGCCTGCCCCGCAGCGGTGCCGTCCAGCCGTCCGCGTAGGTACTGAGCCCGTATGACGCCGAAAACCTCGACATCGATTACTTCCGGGGCGACGTGTTCGTCGTCTACTGCCAGTCGAGAGGCGATTTCAGCCGCGCGCGGTGTGTCGGCGACGACCTCGAACAGACAGGAAGCGTCAACGACCAGCATTCGGCCAGTCGCCTCGCCATTCGTCCAACGTTGCCAGCACGTCCGCCGTGGACAACGTCGACGGCCGCCGACCCAAGCGCGAAAGCCACTGCGCAACGGAGGGCCGTGCAGCCAACCGAGCCGCCTCACGACGCAGAAGCTCGGGCACTGTGATGCCCTCTTCCCCGGCGCGCCGAACCAGCGCCGCATACACATCGTCATCGATGTCACGAATCTGCACCGTCTTAGGCATAATGTCATTATGTCATGCAGATACGCATGACCCCGATGGGGAATTCCTCGCGTGAGCGCCTCGTAGTACTCGGCACCTGTGCGGTCAGCCCGTCGGCTGGCCCTGCGTCGCCTCGTTGTCGCTGCGGATGTCGATCCGCCACCCGGTCAGCCGCGCGGCCAGCCTGGCGTTCTGCCCCTCCTTGCCGATGGCCAGCGACAGCTGGAAGTCGGGGACGACGACGCGTGCGGCGCGGACGTTCGGGTCGACCACCGTGACCGATACGACCTTGGCCGGGGACAGCGCGTTGGCGACGAACCGGGCCGGGTCCTCGTCGTAGTCGATGATGTCGATTTTCTCGCCGGAGAGCTCGCTCATCACATTGCGCACCCGTTGACCCATCGGGCCGATGCAGGCGCCCTTCGCGTTGAGGCCGGGCACTCGCGAGCGCACCGCGATCTTCGACCGATGGCCGGCCTCGCGGGCGACGGCGACGATCTCAACGGAGCCGTCGGCTATCTCGGGCACTTCCAAGGAGAAGAGCTTGCGCACCAGGTTCGGGTGCGTGCGCGACAGCGTGATCAACGGTTCGCGGGCCCCGCGGCTGACGCCGACGACGTAGCACCGGATGCGGTCGCCGTGCTCGTAGCGTTCGCCCGGCACCTGCTCGGCGGCCGGGATCACTCCCTCGGAGCCCTTGGTCTCGCTGCCCATCCGGACGACGACGAGTCCGCGTGCGTTGGCGCGGGCGTCGCGCTGGATGACGCCCGCCACGACGTCACCTTCCCGGGCCGAGAACTCGCCGTAAGTCTTCTCGTTCTCGGCGTCGCGGAGCCGCTGCAGCATGACTTGACGCGCGGTGGTCGCGGCCACGCGGCCGAATCCTTCCGGGGTGTCGTCCCATTCGCTGACGACGTTGCCGTCGGCGTCGGTCTCCCGGGCGATGACCGTCACTTCCCCCGTCTTGCGGTCGATTTCGATGCGCGCGTCGGGCTGGTGGCCCGCGGTGTGCCGGTAGGCGGTCAGCAGCGCCGACTTGATGATCTCGAGGGATTCGCCGACCGACATCCCCCGGTCGACCTCGATCGCGTGCAGCGCAGCCATGTCGATGTTCATCCGACCACCCCTGCAAGTTCCAGCTCGCGCGCGCTCGGCATCGAGAACTCGACCTGCACAACAGCTTTCGCGACCTGCCGGAGCGGAATGTGCCGAACCGTCCAGCCGGACTTGTCCCGCACCACGACGCGCAGCACGCCGTCGTCGATGTGGCCCAAGCGCCCTGTGACCGACGACCCGTCGGTGAGGGTCACCTCGGCCTTGCGCCCGCGCGCGCGGCGGAAGTGCTTCTCGGCGGTCAGCGGGCGGTCGACTCCCGGCGAGCTGACTTCGAGCACGTAACTGGCGGCCGAGTCGTCGACGTCGTCAAGGAGCGCCGAGGCGCGCCGGGACAGCGTCGCGATGGTGTCGAGGTCGAGCGGGCGGTCGCCGTCGGCGATGACGGTGATGCGGGGCGGACGGGACCTGGCATCGACGACCACGTCCTCGATCTCGTAGCCGGCGCGCGCGAACTCGTTATCGAGCAGCTCGATCACCTGTTCCTGCGACGGCAACCCGGCGGATCGCTCAGTCACGGCGAGCTCCTCATCTTGAGTTGTCCGGCACAAGCCCCGCAACGCGGAGCCAGCATTCAACGATACGCCAGAAGTGGCGCTCTAATCGGCGATCGAAAGTGCAGCAACCGCCGCATGGCAATATGTCGCCATGGCCGGCGCCCCTCGCATCAGCAGGCGCCGTGTGCTCGTCGGCGCAGCCGCACTCGGCGCGCTGGCCGCGACGGGCTGTGGCAGGTCGGCGGAGCATCCCGAGCCCGACCCGCTGCTGGCCCAACTCGACCTCGCGCGGCGCGATTCCCAGATGGCACGCGCCGCCGCTGCGGCCGCCGCGCCGTTCTACGCTCCGCTGCTCACCGTCGCCGCCGACGAGCGCGCGGCCCACGCCGAGGCGCTCTCCAGAGAGATCGCCCGCGTCACCGATGAAACGTCGACGATGACACGGCCCGCCGGGCCGCCCACCACGTCGCCGGCCGCGTCGCAGCCACCGACCCGCACCGACGTCATCGCCGCGCTGCGCGAGTCAGCCGACAGCGCAGCCAAATTGGCGGCAACCCTCGACGGGTACCGGGCCGGGCTGCTCGGGTCCATTGCGGCGGCATGCACTGCCGCGGTGACGGTCCCGCTGGTGATGCAGGAACCGACGCAGTGACGTCCCCGCAGCCCAGCCCGACTGAGAAGCCCGAGTCAGCAGAAGACAAGGCACTGGCCGAGGCGATCTCCGCCGAGCACGCGACGATCTACGGGTACGGCTTCGTCTCCGCGCACTCCCTGCCCGAGCTCAACGAGCTGGTCTCCGACTCTCTGACCGAGCATCGGGGCCGCCGGGAGGCCGCGATCGAAATGCTCGCCTCACGCGGGGTGTTGGCGCCGGTTGCCGCGGCCGGCTATCAGCTGCCGATTCCGGTGAACAACTGGAAAGACGCAGCGACACTGGCCATCCGGATGGAGACCGACGACGAGGTGGCCTGGCGCGCCGTGCTCGAACAGGCGACGTCGTCGCAAGACCGCACCTTCGCGGTGACAGCCCTGACGCAGGCCGCCGTCCGTGCGGCGCGCTGGCGGCGGGCGTTGGGAGTCTGGCCGTTGACGACGGCATTCCCCGGCGGCAACGAGTAGACGTCAGCCCGAGATCGCGGCGGCGATGTCCGGCACCGCGGAATCAATGGGCACCTCGCGGGTATCGCCGCTGAACCGGTTGCGCAGCTCGACGATCCCGTCGGTCCAGCCGCGGCCCACCACGACGATCCACGGCACACCCAGCAGCTCGGCGTCCTTGAACTTCACCCCCGGCGAGGCCTGCCGGTCGTCGAGGAGCACATCGACGTTGAGATGGTCCAGGCCGCGCGCCAGCTCTACCGCGCCGTCGCGGGCGGCCGCGTCCTTGTTCGCGATCACCACGTGAACGTCGAACGGCGACACCGACGACGGCCACCGCAGCCCAAGTTCGTCGTGGTGCTGCTCGGCGATCACCGCGACCAGCCGCGACACCCCGACGCCGTAGGAGCCCATGGTGATCCGCACCGGCTTGCCGTCCTCGCCGAGCACGTCGACGGAGAAGGTGTCGGTGTACTTGCGGCCGAGCTGAAAAATGTGCGCGATCTCGATGCCGCGCGCCGACACCAGCGGCCCGGCCCCGTCCGGGGACGGGTCTCCGTCGCGCACTTCGGCGGCCTCGATGGTCCCGTCGGGGACGAAGTCGCGCCCGGCGACCAGCCCGACGACATGCTTGCCCGGCGCGTCGGCTCCGGTGATCCAACTTGTGCCGTCGACGATCCTCGGGTCGACGAGGTAGCGAATCCCGTTTGCGGCCAATCCCTTCGGGCCGATGTAGCCCTTGACCAGAAACGGGTACTTCTCGAAGTCGCTGTCGTCGAGCATCGCGTACTCGGCGGGGTGCAGCGCCGCGTCGAGCCGCTTGTCGTCGACTTCGCGGTCCCCGGGGACACCGACGGCGAGCAGCTCCCAATCCCCGCCGGGCTCACGGACTTTCAGCAGCACATTCTTGAGCGTGTCGGCGGCGGTGACTTCACGGTCCAGCGCGCCGTTGGCCCAGTCGACCAGCGTGCTGATGGTCGGGGTGTCGCCGGTGTCGTGCACCACCGGCTGCGGCAGGCCGTCGAACGGCAGCGGGTCGGGCCGCGCGGTGATCACGGCCTCGACGTTGGCCGCGTAGCCGGACTCGACACAGCGGACGAAAGTGTCCTCCCCGATTGGACTTTCGGCGAGGAACTCCTCGGAGGCGCTGCCGCCCATCGCCCCGGACAGCGCCGAGACGATCACATACCGCAGCTTCATCCGTCCGAACATCCGTTGGTAGGCGTCACGGTGCGCGTAGTAGTGATCCTTCAGCCCGGCCTCGTCGACGTCGAAGGAATACGAGTCCTTCATCACGAACTCGCGCCCGCGCAGGATCCCGGCGCGGGGGCGGGCCTCGTCGCGGTACTTGTTCTGGATTTGGTACAGCAGCAACGGGAAGTCCTTGTAGGAGCTGTACTCCCCTTTCACCGTGAGCGTGAACAACTCCTCGTGCGTGGGACCGAGCATGTAGTCGCTCGCGCGGCGGTCTTTGAGCCGAAACACGCCGTCGCCGTACTCGGTCCAGCGGTTCGTCGCCTCGTAGGGCGCCCGGGGCACCAGCGCGGGGAAGAGGATCTCCTGCCCGCCAATGGCATTCATCTCCTCGCGGACGATGCGCTCGATCTTGCGCAGCACCCGCAGGCCCAGTGGTAGCCAGGTGTACAGGCCCGGCCCGACCGGCCGGACGTAGCCCGCGCGGATGAGAAGCTTGTGGCTGGGCACCTCGGCGTCGGCGGGGTCCTCGCGCAGCGTGCGCAGGAACAGCTCGGACATGCGGGTGATCACAGGCGACCACCTTATGCGATGGCGCTCTACAGCTCGCCGGCCTCCACGGCCTCACGGGTGTACTGCGCGGCCGCGATCTCGCGCGCGGAGAAGCCGATCAACAAGGCGCTGCCGCCGACCAGCAACGCAACGGCGGCGACCCACAGCAGCGAGTAGGTGTAGCCGCGGTCCAGCGCGTCGAGTTGCGCCGGCGTCATGTCGCGAACCGATCCGGTGGTGCCGCCCAGATACAGCGTGCGTGAGGTCTGCACGGCCTGGATGACGACTAGCACCAGCGGGCCGCCGAGGTTCTGCACCATCAGCGTGATCGCCGACACGGGACCGATCTCCCGCGGCCCGACGTCGGCGAGCGCGCACAGTGGCAGTATCACCGAGATCACGCCAATCCCGAAGCCGCCGACCACAATCGGCACGAAGAGGTCGGGGAAATAGGGAATGGCGCGGTTCAGCGTTGAGCCGTAGAGCATGGCGCCCAGCACGAACGAGCCGCCACCGATGATCAGCCAGCGCGGCGCGATCAGCGGCGCCACCCGGGCCGCGGCCACGTTGCCGAGCCCGAGGGCGACGGCGAACGGAATGAAGGAGATGCCGGCCCGCAACGCGGAGTAGCCCAGCACGTCCTGCACGTACAGGCCGATCATCACGGTGAGCGTCAGAAGCGCGCCGCCGGCCAGAAACAGCGACAGGAACGTCATCACCCGGTTGCGATCGGCGAACAACGACAACGGCACGATCGGATGCTCCGCCGTGCGTTCGACCATCATGAACCCGCCGAACAGCAGGGCGGTGGCGATCGCCGCGCCGAAGATCCACGGGTTGACCCAGCCCAAGGGCGGACCCTGGGTGAAGACCAGCACGGCCGTCGTGCAGGCCAGCGTTGCCAGCACTGCGCCGGCGATGTCGAGCCGCAGTCTCTCGCGGTGCGTCTCCCGCAGTTGCGTCAGCGCGATCCCGGCGATCACGATGCCGATCGGGATGTTGATCAGGAAAGCCAGGCGCCACGAGATCACCGTGAACGCGCCGCCGAGCACCAAGCCGAGCACCGAGCCGACGCCCATCATCCCGGCGGAAACCGCCATCGCCCGGTTGCGAGCGCGCCCGACCGCGTACGTCGACGCGATCAGCGCCAGCCCGGTCGGAGCCGCGACGGCGGCGCCAGTGCCTTGCACGGCGCGGGCCGCGATCAGCATCGCTGGGTCCAACGCCAGCCCGCAGATCAGCGAGGACACTGTGAACACGACGACGCCGCCGATGAACGCGCGCTTGTGGCCGATCGCGTCACCGACGCGGCCGCCGAGCAGCAGCAGGCCGCCGAAGGTCAGCACGTAGGCAGTGATCACCCAGCTTTTCGCCGCGTCGGACATGGCCAGATCGGCCTGCATGCGCGGCAGGGCGACGACGACGATCGTGCCGTCGAGCGTCGACATCAGCTGCATGCCGGTGATCGCGACGATCGCGATCCCGACGACGCTGGAGGCCAGCGGCGTTCGTTGGGTACGCCGCGCAGACATGGGTAGCTACCCTACCGACGCCCCTCGCTCCTCCCGCGAACAGACGCAAAAGCCCCTGGCCTTGGCATAGAACCGGGGCTTTTGCGTCTGCTCGCCGAGCTAAAGCTCTCCGGCGTCCAGCGCATCCTTGACTTCCTGCGCGTGTGCGACCTCGCGGGAGGTGTAGCCGATGAACAGCGCCGCGGCGCCAACCAGCACCGCCACCGCGGCCACCCACAACAGGCCGTAGGTGTAGCCATGGTCGAGCGCGTTGAGTTGCACCGGCGTCATGTTCTTCACGGGGCCGGTGGTGCCTCCGAGGTACAGCGTCCGCGACGTGATGACGGCCTGGATGACGGCAAGCACGACGGGCCCGCCGAGGTTCTGCGCCATCAGCGCGATCGCCGACACCGGGCCGATCCGGTCGAAACCGACGCCCGCGATCGCCGAGACGGTCAGCGGGACGACGATCATGCCAATGCCCAGCCCGCCGACCGTGATCGGAAGCACCAGGTTCGGGAAGTACGGGATACCGCCGTTGAGCGTCGAGCCGTAGACCATCGCCGCGAGCACCAGCACGCCGCCGCCCCACACCAGCACCCGCGGCGGGAACAGCGACACCAGGTGCGACGACACGCCCAGCCCGATGCCGAGCGCGATGACGAACGGAATGAAGCCGACGCCGGCGCGCAGCGCGCTGTAGCCCATGATGTCCTGCACGTACAGGCCGATCAGCACGGTCAGCGTGAACATCACGCCACCGGCCAGGAAGATCGCCGCGAACGTCGCCACCCGGTTGCGGTCGCGGAACAGGTCGAACGGCACCAACGGGTTGTCGGCGGTGCGCTCGGTGAACGCGAACGCGCCCAGGAACACCACCGCGGCCAGGCCTGCGCCGACGGTGATCGGCGACAGCCAGCCCGCCTCGGGGCCCATCGAGAAGCCGAACACGGCCGCGGTGCAGCCCAGCGTCGCCAGGATGGCCCCGGTGGCGTCGAGCTTGATCCGCTCGCGGTGGGTCTCGGTGAGCGTGGTGTAGGCCAGGTACAGCATCAACAGCCCGATCGGGACGTTCACCAGGAACGCCAGGCGCCAGGACACCTCGGTCAGCGCGCCGCCGACGATCAGCCCCATCACCGAGCCGATACCGGTCATCGCGGCGAAGATCGCGGTCGCGGTGTTGCGGGCCGGGCCCTTGGGGAACGTGGTGGCGATCAGCGCCAGTGCGGTCGGTGACGCGATCGCGGCGCCGACGCCCTGCAGCAGCCGCGCAGTCACCAAAGTGGCTTCGTCCCAGGCTAATCCGCACAGCACCGACGCGATCGTGAACAGTGCGACACCGGCGATGAACGTGCGCTTGCGGCCGATGGTGTCGCCGAGCCGGCCGCCGAGCAGCATCAGCCCGCCGAAGGTCAGCACGTACGCGGTGATGACCCAGCTGCGGCCGGCGTCGGACAGGTTCAGCTCGTCCTGGATGCGCGGCAGGGCGACGATCGCGATCGTGCTGTCCATCGTGGCGAGCAGCTGCATGCCACCGATGGCGACCACGGCGGAGATGAACCGCCGCGACGGCAGCCATGCGGGGCGTGACCAGCTTGTTCGTTTTGTAGCGTCGAGGGCGGCCTGATTGGCGCGATCCAGAGCTCTGTGACCGTCGCGCTCGACGGTCATCCGCTCCGCGTCATTGAGAGCCGTCATAACGGGTTACCTTACAGTAGTCTTAGCGTTTCTTTAATTCCGCGAACCCGGCGACCGCCCCGATCACGATGATCGCGGGAGGTCGCACACCCTCTTCCCGGATCTTGCCGGGCGCGTCGGCAAGCGTCGCGCGCACGGTCCGCTCCGCCGCCGTAGTGCCCTGCTGCACCACGAGAACCGGTGTTTGTGCAGGTCGGCCGCCTTTGATCAGCGCGTCTGTGAACAACTCGATGCGTTCGACGGCCATCATCAGCACGATCGTGCCGGACATCGCGGCCAACGCATTCCAATTCACTAACGATTCCGGGTCCCCTGGCGCAACGTGGCCACTGACCACGACGAACTCGTGGTTGACGGCGCGATGAGTGACCGGAACGCCGGCCAGCGCCGGCACTGCTATGGCGCTCGTCACGCCCGGCACGACGGTCACCGGCACGCCTGCGTCGACGCAGGCCAGCACCTCTTCATAGCCGCGGGCGAAGACGAACGGGTCACCGCCTTTGAGGCGGACGACGAACTTGCCTCCCTTGGCGCGCTCGATCATGGCGTCGTTGATGGCGTCCTGTGCCATCGCCCGCCCGTACGGAATCTTCGCCGCGTCGATCACCTCGACGTGCGGCGGTAGCTCGGCGAGCAACTCCGCGGGCGCCAGCCGGTCGGCGACGACGACGTCCGCGTGGGCCAGCAGCCGCCGACCTCGCACCGTGATGAGCTCGGGATCGCCCGGGCCGCCACCGACGAGCGCGACCCCGCTGTGCACGACGTCCGGCGTCTCGGAGGTGATCACGCCCTGCTGCAGCGCCTCATGAATCGCGGACCTGATCGCCGCCGAGCGACGGTGTTCGCCACCCGCCAGCACGCCGACCGCAAGGCCCTCGTACTCGAATGACGCCGGGGTGACGGCCGTTCCCTCACGGGCGATGTCGGCGCGGACGCAGAAGATGCGCCGCGCTTCGGCCTCGGCGACGATGGCCGCGTTGACGTCGGGGTCATCGGTCGCGGCGATCGCGTACCAGGCGTCTCGCAGGTCGCCGTCGTGATAGTCCCTGAGCGACAACGTGATTCCGCTCATCGCCTCGACGGCGGGTGTGGCGGACCGGGTGATGACGTGCACGTCGGCGCCACTGGCGATGAGAAGCGGGAGGCGGCGTTGCGCGACGCTGCCCCCGCCGACCACCACGACCCTCTTGCCGCCCAGCCGGAGCCCGACGAGATACGGGTTCTCGGTCACGGGGCGACCTTAGAGGCCGCGGCGTGAGCGACAAAGCGCCTCACCGACTCCGGCGCCGCGGCCGGATGGGTGTGCAGATAGGACGCGTGCACGCCGGCGCAGACGGCACCATCCCTCACCGCGGTGTCGTGGACTTGGTAGACCCAGGCCGGCTGGTAGGCGTCGCGGAATTCGACTGTGGTGCGGTGAAATTCGTGGCCAGTGAGACGCTGCCCGGCCGGGTGCAGGGGCGAGTCCGTGACGGCGACCGCGTCTCTGTAGCCGAGCGTCAGGTGGTCGGTGAACCGCGCGGACCCGGACAGCACACCGCACATCGGATGCCCGTTGAGCTCGTCGGCCAAGTAGGTCAGGCCCGCACATTCGGCGTGCACGGGCGCACCGTTGGCGGCCAGAGCGCGAACCTGTTGTCGCGCAGCGTCATTGGCAGATAGCTCGGCGATGAACTCCTCGGGGAACCCGCCGGGCAGCACGAGTACGCAGGTGCCATCGGGCAGAGGATCGCTGAGCGGGTCGAACACAGCGACCTCGGCGCCGGCGGCCTCGAGCAGCTCGACATGTTCGGCGTAGCCGAACGTGAAGGCCTTACCGCCGGCCATGGCGACGGTCACGTTTACCGGTGCCGCCTCGATCGCGGGTTCCCACGCCCGCGCGGTCACATCGCTGGTCGCCGCGGAGGCCACAGCGGCGACGTCGACGTGTGCGGCAACGAGTTCGGTCATCGCGTCGACAGCCCGGTACGCGAGCGCGCCGTGCTCGGCGGCCGTCACGAGTCCCAGATGGCGCGAGGGGACCGACAATTCGATGGTTCGCGGGATCGCGCCCAGTACGGTGACGCCGGTCTGCTCGCAAGCCTGCCGTAGCACCTCCTCGTGACGGGCGGACCCGACGCGGTTGAGGATCACCCCGGCGATCCGGACTGCCGGCTCGAAGGTCGAAAACCCGTGCAGCAGCGCGGCGATGCTGTGGCTCTGGCCGCGCGCGTCGACGACGAGTATCACCGGCGCGCCGAGCAGGCCGGCGACCTGGGCGGTGGAGCCGCGGGCATCGTCGATGCACCCGTCGAACAGGCCCATCACGCCTTCGACCACCGCGATGTCGGACCCGTTGCACCCGTGCCGATACAGCGGCCCGATCAGGTGCTCGCCCACCAGGACCGGGTCGAGGTTGCGGCCGGGCCGGCTCGCCGACAAGGTGTGGTAGCCAGGGTCGATGTAGTCGGGGCCGACCTTGAACGGCGCGACGCTGTGACCGGCGCGCCGCAGCGCACCGATCAGCCCGGTCGCGACAGTGGTCTTTCCGCTGCCCGACGCAGGTGCGGCGATCACGACGGCCGGGACGCTCACGCGCACCCCACCCCTGCCGCGAGCGCTGGCGGGTGAGTCACCATTCGATGCCCTTCTGACCCTTGCGGCCGGCATCCATCGGGTGCTTGACCTTGGTCATCTCGGTGACGAGGTCGGCGGCCTCGAGCAGCGCCGAAGGCGCGTCGCGTCCGGTGACCACCACGTGCTGCGTGCCGGGCCGCTCCGCCAAGGTGGTAATCACCTCGTCGACGTCCACCCAGCCCCACTTCAGCGGATAGGTGAACTCGTCGAGCAGGTAGAAGTCGTGGCGTTGCTCAGCCAATCGGCGCGCGATCTCGGCCCAGCCCTCGGCGGCCGCGGCGGCGTGGTCATCGTCGGTGCCGGCCTTGCGGGACCAGGACCAGCCCGCCCCCATCTTGTGCCACTCCACGGGACCGCCGACCCCGCGCTCGTCGTGCAGTCGGCCCAGCTCGCGAAAAGCGCTCTCTTCGCCCACTTTCCACTTCGCGCTCTTGACGAACTGGAACACCGCGACCGACGACCCGGCGTTCCACGCCCGCAGCGCCATCCCGAACGCCGCCGTTGACTTGCCCTTGCCGGTTCCGGTGTGCACCGCGAGCAGCGGTGCATGCCGACGCGCCCGGGTGGTCAGCCCATCGTCGGGGATCGCGGTCAGCCGGTTCTGCGGCATCAGGCCGCGCCGCGTACGAGTTGCATGAGCCCGTCGGCGCGCAACTGAGCCAACCGCACCGTCGGGGCGCCTAGCCGGCCGGCCAACTGCTCGGCCAATCCGAGCCGCAGCCAAGAGGTTTCGCAGTCTACAACGACCGCGGCGGCACCTTCGGCGACGAGCAGGTCAGCGGCCCGGCCGGCCATGCCCACTGGGTCGGAGCCGCCGGTCGCGCGTCCGTCCGTCAGCACGACGACCAGGCTCCGCCGAGCCGGGTCCCGCACACGCTCGCGGGCGGCCATGTCACGGGCAGCCAGAAGTCCTTGCGCCAGAGGCGTTTTGCCTCCGGTGTCGAATCGGGCCAGGCGGCGCGACGCAACGTGCACCGACGTCGTCGGCGGCAGCAGCACCCGAGCATCCGTGCCGCGGAACGTGATCACTGCGACCTTGTCGCGGCGCTGGTATGCGTCGCGCAACAGCGACAGCGTCGCACCGCTCACGGCGGCAATCCGGTGGCGGGCAGCCATCGACCCGGAGGCGTCGACGACGAAGATCACGAGATTGCCCTCGCGGCCTTCCCGGACTGCGCGGCGCAGGTCTTCCGAATCGACGCGGGGCGGTCCGGCCGTGCGGGCCCGGCGGGCCGCAGCAAGCACCGTGCCGAACAGGTGAATTCCGAAGCCGCCGTGGGCATCTGGGGCCACCACAGCACCGGACCGGTTACGCGCCCGTGAGCGGCGCCCGGGTGCGCCCTCGCCGACCCCCGGCACGGTGAGAAGCCGGGTGCGGAACGGCGCGGCCGGCGGCGCACTGGGCCGGGTCGGCAGCGAAGACGAATGAGCCCGCGGCTCTTCGCGGTTGGGCACTCCCCCGCCCGGCGGGTCGGGCTCCGGCTCCGGCTCATCGGTGTCAGTCTGCTCTTCGCGCAAGCGCTCATCGGTGTCAGTCTGCTCTTCGCGCAAGCGCTCATCGCTGTGAGTCTGCTCTTCGCGCAAGCGCTCATCGGCCTGCGCCAGCGCCTCGTCAAGTGTCTCCTGGTCCAGGTCGGGCTCGTCGAACGGGTCGCGCCGACGGCGGTGCGGCAGTGCCAGTTGAGCCGCCACCCGGATGTCCTGCTCCTGAACGGTTTCCGCGCCGCGCCAAGCGGCGTGCGCCACTGCGGCGCGGGCCACCACAAGGTCAGCCCGCATGCCGTCGACGCCGAACGCCGCACACAGAGAGGCGATCCGGCGCAACTCCCGGTCGGGCAGCATCACGTCGGAAACCACCGCGCGCGCGGACGCGATCCGCTGCGCCAGCGCGGCGTCCTGGTCGGCGTAGCGGCGAGCGAATCCAGATGGGTCGGCCTCGAACGCCATTCGCTGCCGGATCACCTCGGCGCGCTCGTCGACGTCACGCGACGCCCGCACGTCGACCGTCAGACCGAACCTGTCGAGCAGCTGCGGCCGCAGCTCACCTTCTTCCGGGTTCATGGTGCCGACGAGCATGAACTTGGCCTCGTGGCTGTGCGACACACCGTCGCGTTCGATATGCACCCGCCCCATCGCGGCGGCGTCGAGCAGCACGTCGACGAGGTGGTCGTGCAGCAGGTTGACCTCGTCGACGTAGAGCACTCCCCCGTGTGCCTCGGCCAAAAGGCCAGGGGTGAAAGCGTGTTCGCCGTCACGCAACACGCGCTGAAGGTCCAGCGACCCGATCACCCGGTCTTCGGTGGCGCCGATCGGCAGCTCGACCAGCCGGCCGAAGCCTGCCTCGGCGAGGACGGCCGCCAGCCCCCGCACCGCCGTCGACTTCGCGGTGCCCTTCTCTCCGCGCACCAGCACACCGCCGATCTCCGGGCGGATCGCGCACAGCACCAGCGCCAGTCGCAGCAGTTCCTGCCCGACGAGCGCGCTGAACGGATAAACCGGTGTCACGGGGCCGCCCCAAGATGGCGCTCCATCGGCACGTGCGGGATGCCGTCTTCGACGAATTCGTCTCCGGCACGGATGAATCCGTGTTGGGCGTACATGTCCTCGAGATAGGTCTGCGCGTCGATCCGGCACGGATAGTCGCCGACGTCGGCCAGGGCCGCCTGCAGCAGCCGCGTCGTGTGGCCGTGCCCGCGGGCCTCCCGCCGCGTGCACAGCCGGCCGAGGCGGAACGCCTTCTGACCGCCGGCGTGCTCCTCGAGCAGCCGCAGGGTGCAGATGACCTCGCCGCGAGGACCTTCGAGCCAGAAGTGCCGGGTCTCCGGCAGCAAGTCGCGGCCGTCGAGTTCCGGGTAGGCGCAGGCCTGTTCGACGACGAACACCTCCACCCGCAGCTTCAGCAGTTCATACAGCGTCGCCGTGTCGAGGTCCTTGGCCCAGGCGCGGTGCAGCGTGACCGTCATGCCCCCAACACCTTCGTCGTCCAATCCCGCACTTCGTCCAACAGCCGGGGTTCGTCGGAGAGCTTGGTGCCCAGCGAGGGAACCATCTCCTTGAGCTTGGGCCGCCACGACTGATATCGGTCGGAGAAGCACCGCTCGAGGACGTCGAGCATGTCGTGCACCGCGGTCGACGCACCCGGCGACGCACCGAGTAGGCCGGCGATGCTGCCATCGGCGGAACTGAGCACGGTGGTGTCGAACCCGAGCACCCCGCGCTTGCCGTCCTTGGGGCGGATCACCTGGACCCGCTGCCCAGCGACGATCGTCTCCCAGTCCTGCCCCTGTGCGGACGGTACGAAGTTGCGCAGCGCGCCGATGCGTTCGTCTTCGGACAGCAGCAACTGGCCGATCAGGTATTTCAGCAGGCCCATCTCGCTCATGCCAACGGACAGCATCTGGGGCAAGTTGGCGGGTTTGACCGACAGCGGAAGGTCGGTCAGGTGGCCCTGTTTGAGGAACTTCGGCGACCACCCAGCGAACGGCCCGAACAGCAGCCACCGACTGCCGTTGATGATCCGCGCGTCCAGGTGCGGCGCCGACATCGGCGGCGCGCCGACCGCCGGGAAGCCGTAGACCTTGGCGTGATGCTGTTGTGCCAGTTCGGGCTTCGAGGTGCGGATGAACTTGCCGCTGACCGGAAAACCGCCGTAGCCCTTCACCTCCGAGATCCCGGACTTCTGCATCAGGCGCAGCGCGTCGCCGCCGGCGCCGACGAACACGAATTTCGTCGTGATCACCGACGTCGCGCCGGTGCGGTTGTTGCGGACGGTGACCGCCCAGGTGCCGTCGGATTCACGGCGCAGCTTTCGCACCTCGTGACCGAACAGCGCCTCGGTTCCGTGCTGCACGGCGAAGCTCAGCAGCTGCTTGGTGAGGCTGCCGAAGTCGACGTCGGTGCCGTCCTGCGTCCAGTTCAGCGCGACCGGCTCGGTGAAGTCGCGACCGGCGGCCATCAACGGCAGCCGGCGGGCGAACTCGTCGGCGTCGTCGACGAGCTCGGTCGACGCGAACAGCGGGTTGTGCACCAGCGCATCGCGGCGCCGTCGCAGGAAGTCGACCTGGTCGGCGCCTTGCACGAAGCTGACGTGCGGCACCGGGTTGAGGAAACTGCGCACGCCGGGAAGCACGCCGTTCTCGACGGCGTAGGCCCAGAACTGCCGGGACAGCTGGAACTGCTCGTTGACGTTGACGGCCTTGCTGATGTCGATCGACCCGTCCGGCTGTTCGGGCGTGTAGTTCAGCTCGCACAGCGCCGAGTGGCCGGTTCCGGCGTTGTTCCACGGGCCGCTGCTCTCCGCCGCGGCGGCGTCAAGCCGCTCCACCAGCGCGATCGACCAACCCGGTTCGACGAGCCGCAGCAACGCGCCCAGCGTGGCGCTCATGATCCCGGCTCCCACCAGGACGACGTCGGTCTTGCGGGGCGCCGTCGGGTCTGTCACCACCGGCCAAGGTTATCGACTCGACCGCCCGGCGTCGTACCCGGCAGCAGCCCGCCCGGCGATTAAGGTGAGCTGCGTGGCGGCTGTGTGGGAGCCCGACGTCCTCGACGGTTATTACCAGACGACGCTGGCGCTGGGTCCCGATCCCGACGGCGAGGGGCAGATCGCGGCCACGCTCATCCGCAAAGGTGAGCCGTCGGCAGCCAGGCATGCCGTGCTGGCGGTGCACGGCTACACCGACTACTTCTTCCACACCGAGCTGGCGGACCGACTGACGGCTCGCGGGTTTGCGTTCTACGCGATCGATCTGCACAAGTGCGGGCGGTCCTGGCGCGAGGGCCAGACGCCGCATTTCACGACGGACCTGTCGCGCTACGACGCCGAACTGGAGCAAGCGGCGGCGGTGATCGGCGGTGAGACTGCCGGGGCGCGGCTCTTGGTTTACGGCCACTCAGCGGGCGGGCTGATCGTCACGCTCTGGCTGGACCGGCTGCGCCGGCGCGGGGCGCGGCTGGGCATCGGCGGGCTGGTGCTCAACAGCCCATTCTTCGACCTGCACGGCCCGGCGATCCTGCGCGCCGGGCTCACCTCGGCAGCGATCCGCGCGGCGAACCGGTTCGGCAGCAAACGGGTACTGCGTGCGACGGGCGAGGGCGGCTACGGGACGAGCCTGCACCGCGACCACGGCGGCGAGTTCGACTACAACCTGGCGTGGAAGCCGCTCGGCGGCTTCCCGGTGACGGTCGGCTGGATCAACGCGGTCCGGCGCGGGCAGATGCAGCTGCACCGCGGGCTGGACGTCGGCGTGCCGAACCTCATCCTTCGCTCGGACCGCAGCGTGCCGGAAACCACGGACCCGGCCACGATGCACCGAGGCGACGCGGTGCTCGACGTGACGCAGATCGCGCGGTGGGCGGGCTGCGTCGGCAACCGCACAACAGTCATTCCGGTGGTGGACGCCAAACATGACGTGTTCTTGTCGCAGCCGGAGGTGCGCGAGACCGCGTACCGCGTGATGACGACGTGGCTGGACTGGTACACGGCGTTTGTCGAGTCGCCGCACAGCACCGAGGCGAGGCAGATGTCATGACGCATTTCGACCTGGCGATCATCGGAACAGGTTCGGGCAACACGATTCTCGACGAGCGTTACGACGGCATGAGCGTGGCGATCTGC
The DNA here is from genome assembly GCA_050262635.1 of Candidatus Sericytochromatia bacterium. GTDB lineage: Bacteria > Actinomycetota > Actinomycetes > Mycobacteriales > Mycobacteriaceae > Mycobacterium. The sequence continues at coordinate 17,600 of JBLNEK010000192.1, forward strand.
GAGCAGAACGTTTTCGGTGGCACCTGCCTGAACGTCGGCTGCATCCCCACGAAGATGTTCGTCTACGCCGCCGAGGTCGCCCAAAGCGCCCGCTATTCAGCACGATTCGGTGTCGACACGCACGTGAGCGGGGTGCGCTGGCCCGACATCGTGTCGCGGATCTTCGGCCGCATCGACCCGCTGTCGGTCGGCGGCGAGAACTATCGGCGGTCTTCGCCGAACGTAACGGTGTTCGACCGCCATACCCGGTTCGGGCCGAGCCGCGACGGACGCCACACGCTGCGCGTGGACGGCGGCGAGGAGTTCACGGCCGACAAGGTGGTGATCGCGGCGGGCTCTCGCGCTGTCGTACCGAAATTCATTGCCGACTGCGGCATTTCGTACTACACCAGCAACACGATCATGCGAATCCCGGAGCTCCCGGAGCGTGTGGTGATCGTCGGCGGCGGGCTCGTCGCCACCGAGTTCGCGCACATCTTCAGCTCATTGGGCAGCCATGTGACGTTGGTGATCCGTGGCAGCACGCTGCTGCGCGGCCACGACGACACAATCATGATGCGCTTCACCGACATCGCCGCGAAGAAGTGGGAGATCCACGATCACCGTGAGGTCGTCGACGCCCGGCAGGACGGCGACGAGGTGGAAGTGATCTGCGACGACGGCTCCACGGTGCGCGGCGACGCGCTGCTGGTGGCCACCGGCCGGGTACCCAACGGCGACCTGCTGGATGCCGAGCTGGCCGGGGTCGAGGTGAACAGTGGCAAGGTGGTGGTCGACGAATACCAGCGCACCACGGCCCGAGGCATTTACGCGCTCGGCGACGTCAGCTCGGACTACCAGCTCAAGCACGTCGCCAACTACGAGGCACGGGTCGTGCGGCACAACCTGCTGCAAGACTGGGACGACACCGACGCGCTGGTCGCCGCGGATCACCGGTACGTGCCGTCGGCGGTGTTCACCGACCCCCAGATCGCCAGTGTCGGGCTGACCGAAAACCAGGCTCGCGCACGGGGTTACACGATCAAGGTGAAGGTCCAGGATTACAGCGACGTGGCGTACGGCTGGGCGATGGAGGACACCACCGGTTTCGCGAAAGTCATCGTCGACGACGACACCGGGCTGATTCTGGGCGCCCACCTGATGGGGCATCAGGCGTCGTCGTTGATCCAGCCGATCGTGCAGGCGATGAGCTTCGGACTGTGCGCGCAGGACATGGCCCGCGGCCAGTACTGGATTCACCCGGCGCTGCCCGAGGTCATCGAGAACGCGCTCTTGGCGCTGTGCGGGGAGCCGCCGTGGCCGCCGTCGCGGGCGCATTGACGGTCTCGATCCGGACACCATGCCGCGTGTCGCAGAACCGTTAGCGCGTGAGCGGGTTACAACAGCCGCATGGCAAGGTTCGATGACAGCTACCCTGTGAGGCTCCGTGGTGACCTCGACGAGGCCGTCTCCCGGTGGCTGTGGTTGGTCAAGTGGCTCTTGCTCATTCCGCACTACGTCGTGTTGTTCTTCCTCTACATCGCGTTCTTCATCACCACGGTGGTCGCCTTCTTCGCGATCTTGTTCACCGGCCGCTATCCCCGTGGGCTGTTCGGCTTCGGCGTCGGGGTGCTGCGATGGTCCTGGCGCGTGGGTTTCTACGGCTATTCTGCGCTGGGCACTGACAAGTACCCGCCTTTCTCGTTGAGCCCGTCCGCCGGCTACCCCGCGGACTTCGAGGTCGACTACCCCGAGCGGCTCTCACGCGGCCTGGTGCTGGTGAAGTGGTGGCTCCTGGCCATTCCGCACTACCTCGTCATCGTCGCGGCCGTCGGTGGGGCCGTGCAGCTGGCCTACCAGACGGACGACCGTGACTCAGCGGGGATTCCGCTGTTCGGCATCCTCATCCTCATCGTGTTTGTCGCCCTGCTGTTCACCGGCCGCTATCCGCGTGGGGTGTTCGACTTCCTGCTCGGCATCAACAGGTGGATGTTCCGGGTTCGGGCGTACGCGTTGCTGTTTCGCGACGAGTACCCGCCGTTCAGGCTCGACCAGGGCGCACGGGAGCCGGCTGCTTAACGGTTCGCGAACACGCGGCCGCGGTGGAAAATCCGTCCAGATTTCACCCTGGCCGCCCGTTAGACCCCGACGGCGTGCAGACCGGCGGCGCGTTCATAGCGGGGTGACGTAGGCCGCGCTGATGCCGCCGTCGACCAGGAACGTCGACGCGGTGATGAACGACGCGTCGTCGCTCGCAAGAAACGCCACCGCCGCCGCGATCTCCTCCGGCTCGGCGAATCGGCCCACCGGCACGTGCACCAGCCGACGGGCGGCACGCTCCGGGTCCTTCGCGAACAACTCCTTGAGCAGCGGCGTGTTCACCGGCCCCGGGCACAGCGCGTTCACCCGGATTCCACTGCGCGCGTACTGCACGCCGAGCTCGCGTGACATCGCCAGCACCCCGCCCTTCGACGCGGTGTAGGAGATCTGCGACGTCGCAGACCCCATCACCGCGACGAACGACGCGACGTTGACGATCGAGCCCCGTCCAGCAGCGCTCATGTACCGCAGCGCCGCCCGGCAGCACAGGTACACCGATTTGAGGTTGACGTCCTGAACGTGTTGCCAGGCCGCCAGTTCGGTGTTCTCGATCAGGTCGTCGTCGGGCGGTGAGATTCCGGCATTGTTGAAGGCGATGTCGACAGACCCGTAAGTGCTTGCGGCGGTGTCGAACAGCGCGTTGACCGCCTCTGCGTCGGTGACGTCGACGGGATAGAACAGCCCGCCGAGTTCATCGGCGGCCTCTTGCCCGGCCACCCGGTCGATGTCGGCGACTACGACCGTCGCGCCCTCGGCCAGCATCCGGCGCGCGGTCGCCAGACCGACCCCGCCGGCACCGCCGGTGATCACCGCGACTTTGCCGGCCAGGCGGCGGGAGAGATCCATGTCAGCGCTCCTCGACGGCGATGAAGACGTTCTTGGTGTCGGTGAACGACAGCGGCGCGTCGGGTCCGAGCTCGCGGCCCAGTCCCGACTGTTTGAACCCGCCGAACGGGGTGTTGTAGCGCACCGACGAATGCGAATTCACCGACAGGTTGCCAGATTCCACAGCCCTGCACACCCTGAGCGCCCGGGACAGGTTATCGGTCCAGATCGAGCCGGACAGCCCGTACGCGGTGTCGTTGGCGAGCGTGATCGCGTCCGCCTCGTCGTCGAACGGCAACACGGTGACGACGGGCCCGAAGATCTCGTCGCGCACCGTGCGATCACCGCGCGACGGCGTTAACACCGTTGGCGGGAACCAGAAGCCACGCCCGGACGGCGCGCTGCCGCGGAATGCGACCGGGGCGTCGTTGGGAACGTAGGAGGTCACCGTCTCCCAGTGCGTCCGCGATACCAGCGGACCCATCTCGGTGTCCCTCGACGTCGGATCACCGACCACCACACTTCTCACCGCGGGCTCGAGCAACGCCATGAACCGGTCGTAAATGCTGCGCTGCACCAGGATTCGGCTGCGCGCGCAGCAGTCCTGTCCGGCGTTGTCGAACACGCCGTACGGGGCGGTCGCCGCGGCGCGCTCTAGATCGCAGTCGTCGAACACGATGTTGGCGCTCTTGCCGCCGAGTTCGAGCGTGACGCGCTTGACCAGCTTGGCAGCGCCCGCCATTACCTGAACGCCGACCTCGGTCGACCCGGTGAACACGATCTTGCGGACCTCGGGGTGCGTGACGAACCGCTCCCCCACCACCGAGCCTTTGCCCGGCAGCACCTGGAAGAGATCAGCCGGCAGGCCGGCCTCGATCGCCAACTCGCCCAGCCGGATCGTCGTCAACGGCGTCCATTCCGCGGGCTTGACCACCACGGCGTTGCCGGCGGCCAGCGCGGGTGCGAAACCCCACGACGCGATCGTCATCGGGAAGTTCCACGGGGTGATTACCCCGACGACGCCGAGCGGCTCGTTGAACGTGACGTCCAGGCCCCCGGCAACCGGAATCTGCTTGCCGGACAGGCGCTCCGGTGTCGCGGCATAATACTGCAGCACGTCGCGGACATGGCCGGCCTCCCACTCGGCCGAGGAGATCGGGTGCCCGGAGTTGGCGACTTCCAGCGCCGCCAGCTCGTCGACGTGAGCGTCGACCACCGCCGCGAACGCCCGCAGCGCACCGGCCCGTTCGCCAGGGTCCGCTGCTGTCCAACGCTTCTGCGCGACGCGCGCGCGGGCGATTGCGTCGTCGACGGCTGCGCTATCCAGCGGTTCGACGGTGCGCAGCACCTCCTCCGTGGCGGGGTTGATCACGTCGGTCATGAGCCGACCTTGGCGTACACGCGTGCTGCGTCGACGACCGCAGCGAACACCCGAAGGTCGTTGAGCCGTTCCTCGGGATGCCACTGCACCGCGAGGACGAAAGCGTCCCCGGGCATTTCAACCGCTTCGATCACGCCGTCCTCATCGCGGGCACTGACGATCAGGCCCTCCCCCAGCTTGTCGATCGCCTGATGGTGGTAGCACTGTTCGTCGGAGTACTCGCCGATCAGCGCCGCCAGCCGGGTGCCGGGGGCGATGCGCACCCGTGACGTCGAGAACACCGCGTTGCCCGGCTGGTGGCCGGTGTGACCGACGACGTCGGGCAGATGCTGGTGCAGCGTGCCGCCGAGGGCAACGTTGAGCACCTGAGCCCCGCGGCAGATGCCCAGCACCGGCATCCCTCGCCTCAACGCGCCTGCCAGCAACGCGAACTCCCACACGTCGCGGTCGCGGCGCGGCTCGTCGGTCTGTGGGTGCGGGACCTGCCCGTACCGGGCCGGTTCGACGTCCTTGCCCCCGGTGATGATCACGCCGTCGAGGCGGTCGAGCACCTCTTGGGCGATCACGTCACTAACCGGCTGGGGCGGCAGCAGCATTGCGATGCCCCCGGCGAGCGCCACGCCCTCCAGGTAGATGTACGGCAGGAAGCTCGCGCGCACGTCCCAGACACCTGTCTGGGCCTGCTCCAGATAGGTGGTGAGGCCGAGTACAGGGCGGTCCTCGGGTGTAGAGCGACGCGATGGCGGAGAGCTATAGCCGCTCAAAGCCACGCACCCTTTCCCAGTCCGTGACCGCGGCATTGAATGCCGCGAGTTCCACCCGCGCGTTGTTCAGGTAGTGGTCGACGATGTCGTCGCCGAACGCCTCGCGCGCGACCGCCGACTCTGCGAACAGTCCGGCGGCCTCGGCCAGTGTACTGGGCAGCCGCTCGGTGTCGCTGCGATAAGCGTTGCCGGACAATGGTTCTGGGAGCGGTAGCTGCCGGTCGATGCCGCGCAGACCGCCGGCGATCAGTGCTGCGACCGCCAGGTACTGGTTGACGTCCCCACCCGGTACCCGGCACTCCATCCGCATGCTCGATCCGTGCCCGATCACCCGCAGTGCGCAGGTGCGGTTGTCCATGCCCCACGCGATCGCCGTCGGCGCGAAGCTGCCGTCGACAAATCGCTTGTAGGAGTTGATGTTCGGCGCGTAGAACAGCGTCAGCTCACGCAGCGTGGCAAGCACGCCGGCGACGAAGCTGCCGAATAGTCCCGACATCTGGTGCGGGCCGTCGGGGTCGGCGAACACCGTGCTGCCGTCTTCGCCGCGCAGCGAGATGTGGATGTGGCAGCTATTGCCTTCGCGCTCGTCGAACTTGGCCATGAACGTCAGGCTCTTGCCATGCCGGTCTGCGATCTCCTTCGCGCCGTTCTTGTAGATCGTGTGGTTGTCACATGTGGCCAGCGCGTGGTCGTAGCGGAAGGCGATCTCCTGCTGCCCGCGATTGCATTCGCCCTTGACGCCCTCGCAGTACATGCCGGCGCCGATCATCCCGCGCCGAATGTCTCGCAGCAGCGGCTCCATTCGCGTCGAGCCGAGCATCGCGTAGTCGACGTTGTAGTCCGTAGCCGGCGTCAGGTCGCGATAGCCGCGCGCCCACCCGTCGCGATAGCTGTTGTCGAAGACCATGAACTCGAGCTCGGTACCGACGTACGGCACCAGGTTGCGCTCGGCGAGGCGGTCGACCTGACGGGCCAGGATGCTGCGGGGCGCCGCGCGGACCGGGCTGCCGTCGTGCCAGGCCAGATCGGCCATCACCAGGGCGGTCCCGGGCAGCCATGGGATCAGCCGCAGCGTGGACAGGTCCGGCGTCATCACCATGTCGCCATAGCCCGCGTCCCAGCTGCTCATCGCGTAACCGTCGACGGTGTTCATGTCCACGTCGACGGCGAGCAGGTAGTTGCAGCACTCGGCGCCATGCTTGGCCACCTCCTCGGTGAACAGCCGCGCCGAGACCCGTTTGCCGGTCAGCCGGCCCTGCATGTCGGCGAAGCCGACGATCACGGTGTCGATGTCGCCCTCGACGATCAGCTCCTCGAGCTCTCGCAGCGTCAACATGCCCGGCATGCCGGAAAGTCAACCATCGGGCACCCCTTTTTAGCGCGTCGCGCCTCGATTTAACCGAACTGTCATGGCCAAAAGTAGGACTTCAGACCTTCGGCGTCCTATTGTCCCGGCATGCCTGAGGGCCATGAACCTCTGGACGACGAACGACATCTCGCGATGCTGGGCTACGTCCAGGAACTGCAACGCTCTTGGTCGGCATTCTCCAATTTCGCGATCTCGTTCTCGATCATCTCGATACTGGCCGGGTGCTTCACCTCGTTCGGGCTCGGATGGAACAACGGCGGGCCGGCCGCAATCGCGTGGGGTTGGCCCATTGTCTCGGGCTTCGTGCTGATCATCGGCCTATGCTTGGCGGAGCTGGTCTCCGCGTATCCGACATCAGGTGGAATCTATTGGTGGGCAAGCACACTCGGCGGAACGAAAGCCGGGTACTACACCGGCTGGCTGAACTTGATCGGCCTGGTGGCGATCCTCGCCTCGGTGTCCTACGGGTGCGCGACGTTCCTCGACCTCACCCTGGGCACGTTCAGTGAGAGCTGGCTGGCAGGCTACAGCCTCCAGCGGACCTTCCTGCTGTTCTTGGTGATTCTGGCGGTCTCGGCGATTATCAACATCTTCTCCAGCCACCTGCTGGCCGTCATCAACAACATCTCGGTGTGGTGGCATGTGGCGGGCGCCGCGGCAGTGGTGCTGATTCTCTTTCTGATCCCCGACCAGCACGCGAGCGTCGGCGACGTGTTCGCAAAGACCATCAACAACACCGGCATCTTCTGCGGCGAGAAAGGCTGGGGCTGGCTGCTTTTCGTGCTCCTATCTCGGCGATCCTCACTCAGTACACGATCACCGGCTACGACGCCTCCGCGCACCTGTCGGAGGAGACCAAGAGCGCCGCGAACGCCGCCGCCAGAGGCATCTGGCAGTCGATCTTCTATTCCGGCATCGGCGGGTGGATCCTGCTGTTGTCCTTCCTTTTCGCAGTGCAGAACGCCGATGAAGTCTCGGAGGCAGGCGGCGGTGTGGCGACGATCTTCGCCCAGGCCCTGTCCGGTAAGTGGGCCGGCACGGTGCTGCTGATCTCGACCGCTGGGCAATTCTTCTGCACCACCGCGTGCCAGACCAGCGCCTCGCGAATGCTGTTCGCGTTCAGCCGCGACCGGGCCGTCCCGGGACACCAGCTGTGGTCGAAGGTCAGCGAGAAGAAAGTGCCCGCCAACGGCGTGATCGTCACCGCGGTCGTCGCCGCGATCATCACGTTGCCGGCGCTGATCACGGTGAAGGTCGCCGTGGGCGGCGAAGAGGTGCCGTCGCCGGTCGCGTTCTTCGCGGTGGTCTCCATCGGAGTGGTGGGCCTCTACCTGTGCTTCGCCGTGCCGATCTATTACCGGTGGAGGCTGGGCGACGGGTTCTCGCAGGGCCGATGGAACCTTGGCAGGCACTGGAAGTGGATGGCGCCGATCGCGATCGCCGAAATCCTGATCACGTCGATCATCGCGCTCTTCCCGTACAGCAATGCCGGCATGCCGTGGGACCCGAACTTCGAGTGGAAATATGTCAATTACACGCCGCTGCTTGTGGGCGGAACGCTACTGCTGCTGTGGGTCTACTGGCACGCGTCGGTGAAGAAGTGGTTCACCGGCCCGGTCAAGCAAGTCGACGTCATCGAACTAGAATCGGAGCCGGAACCCTCCTAGCTGCGAAAACATATCAGCGTCGTTCAATCTTGATGATTGTCTTGCGTCTAAAACGTGGGCACGGTGTGGGCACGGGAGTCACGCCGGTAACGCCTCGCAGCCGAGCAGTTTCGCCAGCCACTCGAACCGCCCGGGCGCGCAGAACGCGCCCGGGCGGCCACGAAGTTAGGCGCTCACTCGCCCCGCGCGGCCTCGTTGGCTTTCGCCTCGGCTTCCATCTTGGCAAGCCGGGTGTAGTACTCGGGGAACTCATTGAGGTGGGCACGCGCGATTTTGGCCGTCATAGTCACGTCATCATCGGTGACGTTGGTCTCCGGACCGCGCGTGCCGTGCTCAAGCTCGACGTCCAATCCCATCCGGAACTGCTCAAGGCTGAACGGGGAAGTATCCCAGTCGACGCCGATCCGCTCACCCGCGGCGCGGGCCTGGTCGAGGGTGAAGGGTGCGTGCGAACTCATGCCCCAAACACTAAGTGCTCGCCATTACGCCGAGTTGCGGGGGCCATCCGCAGCGCCAGTTAGAGATGCCCACCGGGATGGCACTGCGCCGGAAGCGCCTCGCACCCGGGCAGCTGAGCCAGCCAGCCGACTGGTCGGGCGGCCAGAACGATCCACACGCCAGACACTTGGCACCCGTCTCCGAGACCTTCAGCGCCCGCGATCGCACCTGCTCGCCGCTGGAGTTGTACCGGTAGGCGACACGCGCGTTGCACCGCGGGCACGGTATCGGCAGATAGACCCTGGCCTCGGGTGTGAGCAGCCCGGTCGCGGCGATAGTCCACCGCGCCAGCTCCTCGCAATGACGCTCGATCGTCGCGACGTCCTGCGGCCGCCACCCGCGCGCGGTCAGCGCGTGCAGGCGCTCGACGGTGCCGCCCTTCTCGCCGGGCGTCCATCGAGTCACCGTGGCGTCGATCTCGATTACCGACGCCAGCACCGTCACACTGCACGGCAGTCGTGAGCTGCGCTGCTCCGCCGCTTGGCGGTCTGGGTCGCCAGCGCGTCTGGTAGGCGTTGATAGAGCGCGGGCTCCCATCGGGCGCAGCCGGAAACCCACTGCGGGATCGGATCGGCCAGTGCGAGGTCGCTGCCGAATACGCCGTTGGCACCCGATTACACCCACAGTTCGACCACGACACCGTGGAATGGTCGTACACGGCGCAATAGACTCGCGAATCCTGTTGTGCCGCAAGTTTTTTCAGCATGATCGCGGACACGCTCAGGCCTGTCCAGGATTTGCACGCACGGCCGAAATTTCCAGGTCAACGCGGTTTTCTCGATGACGGCTAGGACACGCTCGGGCGTGGCCGGGTCGCGGTGCGCACGAAGTCTGGGACTCTTACAGCGCCCAGAGATTCTGGGGGCTGAATCCGGCGCGAATCGGGGCACCGACTCACAAAAAGCGCAAACTCTATACACGCATGCCGCTTCCTGGGTTATGACTGTCTTGCAGGGGGCTGCACTGGGAGTTTGGTAATCGTGGTTAAGGCGTTTCGCATCCTCATCGCCGGAGCGGTAGCTGTGTTGGCGTGCGCGGTGATGGCCGCAGCGCCCGCCAGAGCCGACGAAGAAAGTTATCTAAACCATTTGCAGCCCAAGTACCCCTTCCTGACTGCGCAGCAGTTGCTTGCCGAGGGTCACAAAGTGTGCCAGGCAGAGCGCAGCGGCATGACCTCCTCGGACGCCGCCAAGATGGTCTACGAAGAGTTGGGCAGGCAGGGCCTCTCGGTGCCAGGGGCAATCGACATCGTCACTACGGCCGTTATCGAGCTCGGCTGCTGACGGCGAAGCACCACCACGGTTTTTACCTCATTAATAGATCGCGGCCAGGCCCGGGCGTGTCCGTCAAACTGCTAGAAAAAACCCGCCCCTATCAGCGTGGATTGAAGAGGTCCAGCGCACGAGCCCTTGGCCTTGGTTGGTTACTGGCCTGCTGCAGTTTGCTGCCAAGCGATGAATTACAGTGCGTGCACGCCGGGCGCAAATTGGCTTTGACGTATTCGAGATGGTGGTGCCAGCGAGATCGGAATTATGTGATCGACCGAGTTGGCGCGAAGAGTGCAGCCGGGTCCGCGGATCTCGCAGAACGGCCGCGTGCGCAGAACCTCGGCGCGGACTTGTCGCCACCGCCTAGTGCTGCCGATGCGCCGTCTGGGTACGGGCATGGTTCACCTTCCTGTCTGAGCCACTTTTCTATCTGAGCTGCGAAGGCGCGGTACTCAGCGATGACCCGTTCGGATTCCAGGTGTGCCCGCTCCTGTTGTGCCCCGCGCCCAGTTGGTTGACCCGGCCTTCCCGCGGGTGAGCGCACACGACCTGCGCCATACCGCGGCGTCGCTGGCGATCCACGCCGGGGCCAACCCGTTGGTCGTGCAGCGAATGCTCGGACACGCCTCAGCCGCGATGACATTGGACGTTTATGCGGACCTGTTCGAGTCAGACCTTGCCGTCGTCGCCGAAAAGGTGGGCAATTTGTGGGCACGACGGGCCTAATCGCCTGTTCGTTCGACACAGGAAAACGCCCCTACCAGTGGATAATGCCGGTAGGGGCGTTTTTGGTCTTGGTGAGGAAGTGGTTCACCGGCCCGGTGCGGCAGATCGAGATCGAGCCGGAGCCGGCGTAGGGCCATTGCGAACCGGCGCGTCACGTTAGGTATCGGGGCGCACCTGGACGAAGTCAGCGCCGGTCGGGAGTGACGCCCCAACGGGTACACTCCCGATGGAAGCGGTTTTGCTGATCCGGCCACGGGCCCGAGTCCTCGACGAAGGTGTAGGGAACGTCGCAGTGCGGGCAAGTACCCCAGGCGATCAGGGACTCATCAGCCACCCGCCCACTCTAATGAGGCGCCGATTGCGGGGGCTAATTCCCAGACACCGGCACCTGAGCGACCACGTCCTAGGCGTGGGCCTGGCAGTCCGGGCACAAACCGTGCAGTGTCAGCCCGGCGCGATCGGACAGCGTGAAGGCGCTGCCCTCGATCGCGTGCTCGAGTGCCGAACTCAGCCGCTGCGCCGGCACCTCGATGATCGTGCCGCAACGCGTGCACACGGCGTGATGGTGCGGGCTCTCCGCGACCCCGTAGGTGGTGACGCCGCCTTCGACGGTCAGCGCGTGCAGCACGCCGGCCTCGACCAGCGTCGTCACCGTCCGGTACACCGTCGCGAGATCCGGGGCATCGGCCGAGCCGAGCAGACGCTGATGGATCTCTGCCACCGACAGATGCCCGTTGACCGGCCGCAGCGTCGCCAGCACCGCGATGCGCGGCGCGGTCCGTCGCAAGCCGTGCGCCCGCAGCAGCTCCCCGATCTCTGACGCGACCACGAGACCAGTGTGCGCCGAAACGGTATTCCGGGCGGGAAAGTCCGAGTGCGGGGTTACCGTCTCGCGAATGCCCCAACAACGCCATGGCCTCTTGCGAATCGCTTGCAAGTGGGCCTAGCGTCGACTGCGTGGTGGCCGACACCCAGCAGCGCCCGAGGTCCTGGCTGCCCCGCGTGAGATCCGCGCTCACCCCCCATGAATGGCTTCGGCTGAGTTCGACGTTCGGGTTCATCACGCTGCTGCACCTGGTCGGCTGGATCACGCTGGTGGCGTTCGTGGTTCCCGAGCATTACAGCCTCGGGGATAAGGCGCTGGGCATCGGCGTCGGACTGACCGCCTACACGTTGGGCCTGCGGCACGCATTCGACGCCGACCACATTGCTGCGATCGACAACACCACTCGCAAGCTGATGGCAGACGGCCAGCGCCCCCTCGGCGTCGGATTCTTCTTCTCTCTGGGCCACTCGACCGTGGTGTTCGGCCTGGCCCTGCTGCTGTCGGTCGGCGTCAAGGCGGTCGCCGGCCCCGTCGAAGACGACTCCTCGGCGCTGCACCACTACACCGGGCTGATCGGCACCAGCGTGTCCGGCGTGTTCCTGTATCTGATCGCCGCGATCAACCTGGTGATCCTCGTTGGCATCGTGCGGGTGTTCCTGCGGATGCGCGGTGGCGACTACGACGAGACCGCGCTCGAAGCGCACCTGAACAACCGCGGCGCGTTGAACCGGCTCTTCGGCCGCTTCACCAAGTCGATCACCAAGTCCTGGCACATGTATCCCCTCGGGCTTCTGTTCGGGCTCGGCTTCGACACCGCCACCGAGATCGCGCTGTTGGTGCTGGCAGGCACCAGCGCGGTGGCCGGCGTGCCCTGGTACGCGATCCTGTGCCTGCCGGTGCTGTTCGCCGCCGGGATGAGCCTGCTGGACACCATCGACGGCACGTTCATGAACTTCGCGTACAACTGGGCGTTCTCCAGGCCGCTGCGCAAGGTGTACTACAACCTGACGATCACCGGGCTGTCAGTGGCAGTGGCGCTCCTGATCGGCAGCATCGAGCTGCTGGGTCTGCTGGCCGAGCAGCTCGGTCTTTCCGGGGGCTTCTGGGACTGGATCGCCGCAGTCGACCTGAACGTCGTCGGGTTCGTGATCGTCGGCATGTTCATGCTGACGTGGGCTGTCGCGCTCTCGGTGTGGCGGTTCGGCCGCATCGAACAGCGGTGGGCCACGAACGGCGAGACCTGACCGCCGGTTGTAGGGTCGTCCAAGTGGGAGCTGCCGAACCCGGTTCGCGCGACGACCATCCCGAGTCCATCACGCTCGGGCTACACGACGCGCCGCCGGCACACCTGGTCGGCTCCATGCGCGACAACGTGGTGCTCGACCTGGGCTGGGGCAGGCTGGTCTTCGGCCAGACCTTCTCCGATCCCGACGAGCTCGCCGAGGTGCTGCGCCGCGAAGGTCCGGGTCGCCGCGACATCTGCATGTACGCCCGCGAAGCGCACGTCGTCGTCGCCCGCTCCCCGCACGAGCTGTTCATCGACCCCAGCCACACGTACCGGTTGCGGTTCACCGACGAGTCGCTTCAGTGGTCGCCGACCGGAATCACGGTGCGGCCCTTGCAGACTCGCGACGACGCCGAGGAGATGAACCGCGTCTACGTGCGGTGCGGGATGGTGCCGGCCCGTGTCGACGTCATCTGGGACAACCACCTCAACTCCGACGCCGTCACGTATCTGGTGGCCGTGCGCGACAACGACGGCGTCATCGTCGGCACCGTCACGGGCGTCGACCACCGGCGGCTGTTCGACGATCCCGAACACGGCACCAGCCTCTGGACGCTGGCCGTCGACCCGGCCGCGGGCCTGCCGGGCGTGGGCGAGGCGCTGACCCGCGCGCTCGCCGAGCTCTACCGCAAGGAAGGCCGCGCCTACATGGATCTGTCGGTGGTCCATGACAACGCCGCGGCGATCGCGCTGTACGAGAAGCTGGGTTTTGCGCGGGTGCCGGTGCTGTGCATCAAGCGCAAAAACGCGATCAACGAGCCGCTGTTCACCGCCACCTCACCGGAGACCATCGACGACCTGAACCCGTACGCACAGATCATCGCCGACGAGGCACTGCGGCGCGGCATCCAGGTCGAGGTGCTCGACGCCGAGACCGGCGAACTGCGGCTCACCCACGGCGGCCGCAGCGTCATCACCCGCGAGTCGCTGTCCGAGTTCACCTCGGCTGTGGCGATGAGCCGATGCGACGACAAGCGCCGGACCCGCCGCATCGCCGTCGAGGCCGGTGTCACCGTGCCGCGCGGGCGGCTCGCCACGTTCGACGACGACGACCGCGCGTTCCTCGACGACGTCGGCGACGTGGTGGTCAAGCCGACGCGGGGCGAGCAGGGCAAGGGCATCACCGTGGGTGTCGACGGTCCGGACGAACTCGAGGCCGCCCTAGCACGCGCCCGCGAGTACTGCCCAGAAGTTCTGATCGAGCAGCGGGTCCGCGGCGACGACCTACCTCTGCTGGTGGTCGACGGCCAGGTCGTCGCCGCGGCGATTCGCAAGCCGGCGGAGATCATCGGAACCGGCTGTCACAGCGTGCACGAGCTGATCGAGGCCGAGAGCCGGCGACGTGCGGCGGCCACCGGCGGCGAGTCACGCATCCCGCTCGACGACGTCACCGAAGGCACCGTGCGCGAGGCCGGCTGGTCGTACGACGACGTGCTGCCGGAAGGCGTCCGGCTGCGGGTGCGGCGCACCGCCAACCTGCACCAGGGCGGCACCATTCACGATGTCACCGCGAAGGTCAGCCCGGAGCTGTGCCTCGTGGGGGTGAAGATGGCCGAGGCGATCGGCATCCCGGTCACGGGCATCGACCTGCTGGTTCCCAACGTGAGCCGGGACGAGTACGTGTTCATCGAAGCCAACGAGCGTCCCGGGCTGGCCAATCACGAACCTCAGCCGACGGCTGCCGCGTTCATCGACTTCCTGTTCCCCGGGCATCCGCGACTGCCCCAGGCCTGGACGCCAGAATCGTCCCCCGAATCACCGCGGCGCTGAGGCACTGAGGCGCTACCAGGTGCTGGTGCGCAGCACGATCTCGGCGGCCAGCTGCGCCGTCGACTCGGCCGCGTTGCGCCGGCCGAGCATCTCGACCATCCGGAAGTCGCCGAAGACGTAGCGCTGGCTGGCCTGCGCGACGGCCCGCGCCGCCGGGGTGCTGACCATCGCGGTGGTGTTGATCTCGACGGGCGGGCAGTGCTCGTCGCGCACGACGCCGGTCATGTCGGCGACGCAGGGATGGCCGCGGTCGATCACCACCAGGCCGATGAACCGGTCGAGCTTGCTCGCGGCGAGGTCCCAGGCGATCTCGCCGCCGACCCGGTCCCCCACGAGCAGCGCCCACTTCACCGCGAGCGAGTCGAGGATGCCGAGCACCGACTTGGGGCTCAGCCGCCGGTCCGGGCCCACCACCACGGTGCGCAGATTCGCGGTGTGCAGGCGCTGGCACACTCCGTCATACGCGGCCGGGGCTTGATTCGCGGCGCCGAGCACCAGCACTACAGGTCCCTTGTCGGGACCTGCCACATTGACCGCTACCGGGAATCCGTCGACGGTGACCATCGCCGAGGGCACTTTCCGGACGCTACCGCTTCGACCACGCCGCCGGGTCGTTTTGGAATATTGCTAGCAGATCTTCAGATTTCAGCTGTCGCGGATGCGCTGCGCTTGACGGTCGGCGATCTCGGTGAACGTCTGCGGCAGTGACGCTTTCGGCGCTTGCTGCTGTCCGGCGGCCAGTTGTGTTGTCGGGAAAGCGATTCCGAACACCGCCATGGTGCCGACGTTTTCGAACGACATGTAGACACTGCTGTTAAGTCCTTGCAGCACCATGGTTTGCTGATACACCAACTGGTCGGGCCGCGCGCCCTGCAGCTTCGTCGTGGTGATCGGAATCGGCTTGGAGTTGCGGTCGAAGTATGTGTCGAACTTCTGGCAGCGGGCGGCCTCGGCGGCGAGCGCGTCGAGGTTCAGCGGTGACGTCAGAACCGTCATCACGATGCGTGCGCCGTCGTAGATCACGCTGTACTTCACGGCGCTGCCCGGCCCGCGCTCGGCATCCGCGGCGATGACTTCGGTCAGCCCGTTGGCGCAGCCCTGCGGCCTCGACAGCATGGGTGCCGGGCCACCGAAGTTGTCCGGTTTGCCGGGCTGCTCGATGATGCGTCCGTACCCGACGCCGGGCGGGAAGTCGTCCGGGCTCAGCACCACCCTGTCCAGCCTCGCGCCCGGCCACGTCGGGGTGCCGCTGACGGTCGTGGAGCAGCCGGCCACCGCGACGGCGGCTATCGCTGCAGCGACGATTCTGCGCACCCTGCCAGGCTACTGACGACGGTCGGTCGGGGCGGCGGTCCGTTGTCGAGCAGCTCGCAGACAGCGTCGACGTCGAGGTGCGCGGTGAGCAGGTCGGCCAGCGTGTCGAGTTGTGCGTCGCGCCGGGCTTTCACGTCGACGTAGTCAGCCGTCACGAACCCCGTGCAGCCCGCGGCGCGCGCGGCCTCGGCGAGCCAGTCGCGACGGAACGCGTCGTCGTCGAACAGGCCGTGCCAATGCGTGCCGTAGACCGATTCGCGCCGGATTCCGATGCTGTGCCAGCCGTCCTCGGCGCAGCGGCTGATCTGGCCGTGGTGGATCTCGTAGCCGGTGTCGCTGCGATTTAGTGCCTTCTGCGGCCTGAACTCGACGTCGGCGTCGAACAGGCCAAGCCCATAAGTACGGCCCGTGTCGGACTCAACATCGTCCGTGATGCTGCGACACAGCATCTGAAACCCGCCGCAGATCCCCAGCACGGGCTTGCCTGCTGCCGCGTGCGTGGTGACCGCGTCGGCCAGGCCTCTCTCCCGCAGCCACGCCAGGTCGGCGACGGTGGCCTTGCTGCCGGGGACCACGATTACGTCGGCGCCGACCACCTCGGCCGGGTCGGCGGTCCACCGCACCTGCACCCCGGGTTCGCAGGCGAGCGCCTCGATGTCTGTGGAGTTCGACGTGCGCGGCAGGCGGATCGCCACCACCCTGAGCCACTCAGTGCCACGGGGCGGTCGGGGCGTTCCGAGCCGCACCGACAGCGAGTCCTCGGTGTCCATCCAGAGGTCGTCGACATAGGGCAGCACGCCGTATGTCGGTCGGCCCGTTCGCTTTTCGAGTTGCTGCAGACCCGGCTCGAGCAGCGCCGCGTCGCCGCGGAACTTGTTCACCACGAAGCCGGCGATGAGCTTCTGATCCTCGGGCTCTAGTACGGCCAGCGTGCCGAACAGGTGGGCGAGCAGGCCGCCGCGGTCGATGTCGCCCACCAGCAGCACCGGCAGGTTCGCAGCTCGCGCCAGACCCATGTTCGCCAAATCGGTTGCTCGCAGATTGATTTCGGCGGGAGAGCCGGCGCCCTCGCAGATCACGGCGTCGAACTCGTTGCGCAGCGACTGCAGGTCCTCGGCCACCACGGCGGCCAGCCGGTCCCGGTGCGCGATGTAGTTCGTGGCCATCACCGTGTCAACGACGTGACCGCGCACGACGAGTTGCGATGAACGGTCGCTGCCCGGCTTCAGCAGTATCGGGTTGAAGCGGACGCTCGGCTCCAGCCCGGCGGCCCTGGCTTGCGTCGCCTGGGCGCGGCCGATTTCACCGCCTTCGATCGTGACCGCGGAGTTGTTGGACATGTTCTGGGCCTTGAACGGCGCCACTTTCACACCTTTGCGCGCCAACAGGCGGCAGAGCCCGGCGACGACCATCGACTTGCCGGCGTCCGAACTCGTGCCGGCGACCAGCAACGCCCCGCTCATCTCGTGCGCGAGCGGGTCACGGGGCCAGCGTCAGGATCTCGGCGCCGTCGTCGGTGACCACCAGCGTGTGCTCGAACTGCGCGGTCCACTTGCGGTCCTTGGTGGCCACCGTCCAACCGTCGTCCCAGATCTCGTAGTCGAGCGCTCCGAGGTTGATCATCGGCTCGATCGTGAAGGTCATGCCCGGCTCGAGCACGGTGGTGACCGACGGCTGGTCGTAGTGCAGCACGACGAGCCCGTTGTGGAAGGTGGTGCCGATGCCGTGGCCGGTGAAGTCGCGAACGACGTTGTAGCCGAAGCGGTTTGCATACGATTCGATGACCCGGCCGATCACCGACAGGGAGCGGCCGGGCTTGACGGCCCTGATGGCGCGCATCATCGCCTCTTCCGTGCGCTCGACCAGCAGGCGATGCTCCTCGGCGACGTCGCCGGCCAGGAACGTGGCATTGGTGTCGCCGTGGACGCCGTTGATGTACGCCGTCACGTCGATGTTGACGATGTCGCCGTCCTCGATCACGGTCGAGTCCGGGATGCCGTGGCAGATGACCTCGTTCAGCGACGTGCAGCACGACTTCGGAAAGCCCTTGTAGCCCAACGTCGATGGATACGCTCCGTGATCGATCATGTATTCGTGCGCGATGCGGTCGAGCTCATCGGTGGTTACGCCGGGTGTGACGGCCTTGCCGGCCTCGGCCAGTGCGCCGGCGGCGATGCGCCCGGCCACCCGCATCTGCTCGATCACCTCCGGCGTCTGCACCCACGGCTCGTTGCCCTCGTTCGCCGTCGGCTTCCATGCGTACTCGGGGCGCGGGATCGACGACGGCACGGGGCGGGTCGGCGACTGCACGCCAGAGCGCAGAGCGGATCGGACAGGCATGACCACCAGCCTAACCGGGCGTCAGGGCGCGCAGCCTGGTGAACCTCTGCCGCCGCGGCCCGCGGATGCGCACCGAACCCATCACCATGCGGCCGGTGAGCACCACGTGCGGCTTGCCTTCGGCAGGCGGGTTCTTGCGCAGGTCGACGGCCTTGCCGCCGTACACGGTCACGTCGTCGAGGGACGCGCTGGCCCCGTCCGGCAGCCGCAGATCCAGTGAGCCGCGGATCATGTCGAGCTCGATCACCACGACGGGGCCGGCGAAGCGGGCGCTGGTGAGATCCAATTCCACCGAACCGACTCGGCGCACCAAAGCCAGGCGGGTTGGCACCGTCCACTCGCCGTGCCGCTTGAGCGAGCCCAGCCAGCCGCGCAGCTCCAGCCGGTCGGCCGCCGAGGTGACGAACGCGCCAGGGCCGGGCAGGTCGTCGACGAGCGAATCGAGCTCGCCGCGGGTGCGGGCGTGCGCCACCCGGGTGGAGCGGTCCTCGAACTCGTCGATGTCGATCAGCCCGAGCGCGACCGCGTTGTGCAAGCGGCGCAGCGTGCCGTTGCGGTCGGCATCGCTGATGCGCAGTTCCACGGGCTGTTCACTGGTCATAACCACACAAACCTAACGCGCGAGCGGCCGCAACCGTGCCGGACCATCAGCTCTCCTGGTAGCTCCAGGTGTGCAACTGTTCGGCGATCTTCTCGAGTTCCAGTCCGCCGGTGGCCACTCCGATGACGAAATCGAAGCGGTCATCCTCCGACGCGCTGACCCATTGGCCGTTGATCGCGAGGAACGTCCGGCATGCCGTCCACGCCAGCCGCTTGTTTCCGTCCACCATCGCGTGGTTGCCCGAAAGCGACTGCAGCAGCGCGGCGGCCTTGAGGTGTAGACCCCGGTACGCGTCGTGGCCGTACACCGATGCCCGTGGTCGGGCAAGACCCGACTCGAGCAGTCAGCCGAGGTAGTCCGGCGGCAGCCCGCCCAGCATGAACTTGACCATCCGGACCGCGTACTCGGAGCTTCCGCCCCCCACGATCAGCGCGGCGAACGCCATGTCTCCGCGGTAGCCGGCGAACCACGAGTGCGAGCCACCCTGGAACTCGGCCTCCCCGGTCTTGCCGTAGACCTCTCCGGCGTCGGCGATGTCCTTGGCGGTGCCGTTGGTGACGACGAGTCGCATCATCGGGCGCACGCCGTCGACCATCGGCGCAGTGATGTCGGTGTGCTCGCCCGCCACTTCGGTGTGACGGCCCAGAATCAGTTGCGGCACAGGCGTTTTCCCGGCGGCGACGGTCGCGGCGGCCAGCGCCATCCCAAACGGGCTGACCAGCACCTTGCCCTGCCCGAACCCGTCCTCGGTGCGTTCGGCCAAATTCACCGTCGGCGGGACCGACCCCGTCACGGTCGGCATGCCGGCCACGTCGTAGTCCACCCCGACGCCGTACTGGGCGGCCGCGACCGTCAACGCCGTCGGCGGCATCCGGCTGGCCAGCTCGGCGAACGTGGTGTTGCACGAGCTCGCGAACGCCCGCGACATCGGCACCACACCGAGGTCGAACCCGCCGTAGTTGGGGACGATCCGGTGGCCGATGTCCATCGTGCCGGGGCAGGCGAGCAGCGTATTGGGGGTGGCCATGTCGCGCTGGATCGCCGCACCGGCGGTGATCATCTTGAACGTCGAACCCGGCGGGAACAGGCCGGTCGTGGCCAGCGGGCCTTGCGCGTCGGCGGCGGGGTTCTGCGCGACGGCCAGGACCGCGCCGGTGGAGGGCCTCATCACAACGATCATCGCCTGACGCCCGACGTTGTTGACGGCGCTCTGCGCGGCGTCCTGGACCGACCGGTCCAGCGTCATCGTCACCGACGGAGCCGGCTTTCCTTGCACTTCGGTCAGGATGCCGACGTCCACGCCGTTCTGGTTGACGCTGACCACCCGCCACCCGGCCTCGCCGTCGAGTTCGTCGACGACCTCCTTCTTCACCTGCGCGACCAAGGCGGGCGCGAACCGGTCGTCGGTGGGCAGCAGGTCGGCCTGCGGCGTCACGACGATGCCGGGCAACTGCCCGATCGCGGGCGCGACGCGGTTGTTGTCGTCGGGGCGCAGCGTGATCAGGTCGACGGGCTCGGTCGACGAGCTGGCCTGCTCGGCGAGGCGCTGAGGGTCGAGGGTGTCGTCGAAGGGCCGCAACGCGTCCACGACGGCGCGCGCGGTCGGCATCAGCTGCGTGCCGGCCTGCCTGGCGTTGAGCTCGTAGTGGTACAGGTAGCCCGGCTTGAGCACGTCGCTGCCGCCGACCTCGTTGACCGACGCGCGCGGCGGCGCGTCAGCGCGCAGCGCGAACGTCTGATGCTCGCCGAGCCGGGGATGCAGGGCGGCGGGTGTCCACCGCACCTCCCAGCGGCCTTCCTCGCGGATCATCGCCAGGCGGCCGTCGTAGGTCCAGGTGCGGTTCTTGGGCAGATGCCAGGTGTAGCGATAGTCGACGGCGCCGGTGTCCTCGTCGAAGTTCGACCCGGTGACCTGCGCATCGAGGTGGGTGGCCTGCAGCCCCGCCCACGCCGCGTTCAGCGCGAGGCGAGCGTCGTCGGGCTTGTCGGCCAGCGCTGCGGCGGCCGTGGTGTTGCCGGTGGCCAGCGCGGCAAAGAACTGCTCGGCGGCAGGCGCGGGTCCGTCGGGCCGCGGTGTGCAGGCGGCCAGCGCTCCGGACAGCAGCAATACCCCGGCCCATAGGTGCGTTACTCGTGTTGCCATTGTGACTGATGTTACGAACCGGTCACGGCTGAGCGGCGCAGGCGCACCGCAGCGGGCGGTTTCGGCGCGCGAATTAACGCGCGTCAGCGTCGAGAAGCGCGCCCGGATCGCTCAGTCGAGCAAGACTGTTGCGAACGTCCCGACCTGAGCGAAGCCGACGTGCGCGTAGGCCGCTCGGGCCACGGTGTTGAAGTCGTTGACGTAGAGGCTGGCCATCCGCCCGCTGTCGACGACCGCCGCGGCCACCGCCGCCGTTCCCGTGGTGCCGAGGCCGCGGCCGCGGTACTCGGGATGGACCCACACGCCCTGGATCTGGCCGACGGCCGGTGACTGCGAACCCACTTCCGCCTTGAAGACCACCGTGCCGTGCTCGAACCGCGCCCACGCGCGCCCGGACGCGATCAGCCCCGCGACCCGCCGGCGGTAGCCCCGGCCGCCGTCACCGAGCCGCGGGTCGATTCCGACCTCACCGATGAACATGTCGATCGCCGCCACCAGGTACGAGTCGAGTTCGTCGACCCGCACGCGCCGCACGCCGGGGTCGATCGGGCAGCTCGGCCGCGATGTCATCGCCATCAGCGGCTGATGCTCGCGCACGTCTCGCGCCGGTCCCCACGTGTGCTGCAGCCGGAGCCACATCGGCAGCACCAGCTCGGCCCGCCCGACGACAGAGGAGCAGCGCCTCGACGCCCCCATCGCCTTGTCCGCGAATGCCTCGAGATCGCGCGCCGCGCCGCGCAGCGGTATCAGGTTTGCGCCTGCGTAACAAAGGGATTCGTCGGCACCGCGGCGGGTCCACAGCTCGCCCCCGATCGCGCCGGGCTCGATGCCGTGCTCGGCCACGCGGGCGGCGACCATGCACGATCCGATCGGATCAGCGTCCAGGACCCGCTGCACCGCCGTGGGGTCACGGGCCAGCGACACACGTCGTTCATCGACCAGACGAAAGACTGGCGGAGCCGACATGGAACTCTTTCTGCCGCTCTTTTCCGGCCGGAAATTACCCCATCAGCTTACGGTCACCACCGGCGAACCGCTGGCATCTGAGCCGCGCTCTTGCGCGATCCTCATGGCCTCTTCGATCAGGGTCTCGACGATCTGCGACTCGGGCACCGTCTTGATCACTTCGCCCTTGACGAAGATCTGTCCCTTGCCGTTGCCGGACGCGACACCGAGGTCGGCTTCGCGTGCCTCGCCGGGCCCATTGACCACGCAGCCCATGACCGCCACGCGCAGCGGCACGTCGAGTCCGTCGAGTCCCGCACTGACCTCATTGGCCAACGTGTAGACGTCGACCTGCGCCCGTCCGCACGACGGGCACGACACGATCTCCAGCGACCGCGGCCGCAGGTTCAGCGACTCGAGGATCTGGTTGCCGACCTTGACCTCTTCGACCGGCGGCGCCGACAGCGACACCCGGATCGTGTCGCCGATGCCGCGGGAGAGCAGTGCGCCGAACGCGACCGCGGACTTGATGGTGCCCTGGAACGCCGGGCCGGCCTCCGTGACGCCGAGGTGGAGGGGGTAGTCGCACTTGGACGCGAGCAACTCGTAGGCGGCGACCATGACCACTGGGTCGTTGTGCTTGACGCTGATCTTGATGTCGCCGAAGCCGTGCTCCTCGAACAGCGACGCCTCCCACAACGCCGACTCGACCAGCGCCTCCGGCGTGGCCTTGCCGTACTTGGCCATGAACCGCTTGTCCAAAGAGCCGGCGTTCACGCCGATGCGAATCGGGATGCCGGCCGCGCCCGCGGCCTTGGCCACCTCGGCCACCCGGCCGTCGAATTCCTTGATGTTGCCGGGGTTTACGCGCACCGCCGCACATCCGGCGTCGATCGCCGCGAAGATGTACTTCGGCTGGAAGTGAATGTCGGCGATCACCGGGATCTGGCTGTGTCGGGCGATCTCGCCGAGAGCGTCGGCGTCCTCCTGGCGCGGGCACGCCACCCGCACGATGTCGCATCCGGAGGCGGTCAGCTC
This sequence comes from Candidatus Sericytochromatia bacterium, assembly GCA_050262635.1. Lineage (GTDB taxonomy): Bacteria > Actinomycetota > Actinomycetes > Mycobacteriales > Mycobacteriaceae > Mycobacterium. The sequence goes on from JBLNEK010000192.1 coordinate 40,439, forward strand.
GGCGATCTGCTGCAGCGTCGCGTTGACGTCGTGGGTCTTGGTGGTGCACATCGACTGCACCGCGATCGGATAGTCGCTGCCGATCCCGACGTTGCCGACCATCAGCTGGCGGGTCTTGCGTCGCGGCGCCAACGTCGGCGGGGGCAGGTTCGGCAGGCCCAAACCAACACTGCCGGCGGTCATGATGGTCTCCTATTGGAAAAGCCTGATCGGATTGACCAGATCAGCAGTCACGGTCAGCAACATGTAGCCGACCACAACTAACAAGACTACGTACGTCGCCGGCATCAACTTCAAGTAGTTGACCGGCGCAGCGGCTGCCAGGCCCCGCACCGAGCGCACCATGTTGCGGACCTTCTCGTACACCGCGACCGCGATGTGGCCGCCGTCGAACGGCAGCAGCGGAATCAGGTTCACGGCGCCGAGCACGAAGTTCAGCTGGGCCAGGAAGAACCAGAACGCCACCCACAGCCCCTGGTCGACGGTGTCGCCGCCGATGATCGACGCGCCGACCACGCTGATCGGCGTGTCCTCGCTGCGCTCTCCGCCGCCGATGGCCTGCACGAGAGCGCCGACCTTGGTGGGAATCGCCACCAGCGCCTTGCCCAACTCGACGGCGAGGTCGCCGGTGAACACGAACGTCGCGGGTACCGCCGACAGCGCGTTGTGCTGCACCGGTCCGGGCTGTGCGCCGACGATGCCGATCGCCCCGACCGTCGACGACGCCTGAGCATCGGCCGAGGTGAACCGTTGCGTGGGTGTGACGTTGACCACGCTGGTGATCTGCTGACCGTCACGCTCGACGACCACGGGCGTGGGACCGTTGAGTGGTTGCACCGCGGCCACCACGTCCTCGAATGAGTTCACGTCCTTGGTGCCGACCTTGACGATGACGTCGCCGGCGCGGATGCCAGCGGCCGCGGCGGGCCCGGCACCGGTGCAATCGGCAAGCTTGCCCTTCTCGACTTCCGATGCCACACACGTGGTTTTGCCGACAACGGCCCGTGTGTCGGGGTGTAGGTTCGGCAGTCCCCACACCACGGCGATGGCGTAGATCAGCACCAGGCCGATCAGGAAGTTCATGCCGGGGCCGGCGGATAGCACCGCCACCCTCTTCCACGTCTTCTGCTTGTACATCGCGTAGGGCTCGTCACCGGGCTTCAGCTCGTCCACCGAGGTCATGCCCGCGATGTCGCAGAAGCCGCCCAGCGGGACCGCCTTGACGCCGTACTCGGTGGAACCCAGCTTGTTGGGCCGGTGCGTGGACCACAGCGTCGGTCCGAAGCCGACGAAGTAGCGGCGCACCTTCATTCCAGTCGCGCGCGCCACCCACATGTGGCCGCATTCGTGCAATGCGACGGAGACGAGGATGGCGAGTGCGAACAGCACAATGCCGATCACAAACATCATCGGGCGGGTATGGCCTCCTGGTCAGCGGCTTGGGCGACGGCGGGGCCGGCACGGGTCCGGGCCCAGCGCTGCGCGTCGAGTACGTCGTCCACGGTAGCTGGTTCCGCGGCCCATTCGTCGGCAGCGGCCAGCACGTCGGCGATCGTCTGCACGATCGCGGGGAACCGGATGCGCCCGGCCAGGAAGGCCGCGGCCGCTTCTTCGTTGGCGGCGTTGTAGACCGCGGTCATGCAACCGCCGCGCTGTCCGGCGTGGCGCGCCAGGTCGACCGCAGGGAAGACGGCGTTGTCCAGCGGCTCGAACTCCCAGGTGGCGGCTGTGGTGAAGTCGCAGGCAGCCGCCGCGCCCGGCACCCGGTCCGGCCAGCCCAGGGCCAGCGATATCGGCAGCTTCATGTCGGGCGGGCTGGCCTGCGCGATCGTCGACCCGTCGCAGAACGTCACCATCGAGTGCACGATCGACTGCGGGTGCACCACGACCTCGATGTTTTCGTAGGCCACCCCGAACAGCAGGTGGGTCTCGATGAGCTCGAGCCCCTTGTTCACCAGCGACGCCGAGTTCAGCGTGTTCATCGGGCCCATGTTCCAGGTCGGGTGTGCGCCGGCCTGCTCCGGCGTGACGCCCCCGAGCTCCGCCGCCGACCAGCCGCGGAACGGGCCGCCCGACGCCGTCAGCACCAGTTTCGCCACCTCGGCGGCCCGCCCGGCGCGCAGGCACTGCGCGAGCGCGGAGTGCTCCGAGTCGACGGGCACGATCTGGCCGGGCTGCGCGGCCCTGAGCACCAGCGGGCCACCCGCGACCAGCGACTCCTTGTTTGCCAGCGCCAGCCGAGCGCCGGTGGCGAGCGCCGCGAGCGTCGGCTCCAGCCCCAGCGCACCGACCAGCGCGTTGAGGACCACGTCGGCCTCTGTGTTGCGCACCAGCTCGGTAGCGGCGTCGGGTCCGCTGTAAAGCGCGCCGACGGTGTCGGCGGCGTCTTCGTCGGCCAGGGCAACGCTGGTGACGCCGGTGGCTTCGCGCTGCCGAGCGAGCAGCCCCGCATTGGCGCCGCCCGCGGCCAGGCCGACGACCTCGAAGCGGTCCGGGTTCGCAGCGATGACCTCCAGCGCCTGGGTGCCGATCGAGCCGGTGCTGCCGAGGATGAGCACCCTGATGCGATTGCTCACCCGCCTATTGTGCCCCGCCCGGCGTGGGGGCGGCGACGCGTGACCACTCCGTGACGGTGGCGCCGGAACGCGTTTGGCAGCCGGCCCGCCCGGGCAGCATGAGGCTCATGCCGACGCTGTTGTGGTTCCGCCGCGATCTCAGGCTGCGGGACTTGCCGCCGCTGCTCGACGCGGGTGACGACGTGCTGGCGTGCTTCGTGCTCGATCCGCGGCTGGAAGCGTCGTCGGGACCGCGCCGGTTGCAGTTCCTGTGCGACTCGCTGCGGCACCTGCGCGACAACCTCGACGGCCGCCTGTTGGTCAGCCGCGGTCGGCCAGAGGAGCGAATCCCATTGATCGCCAAGGAGATCGGCGCCTCGGTAATCCACATCTCCGAGGACTTCACGCCTTTCGGCCGCCGCCGCGACGAAAGAGTACGCGAAGCCCTCGGCGACATCGCGCTGCAGGCGAGCGGTTCGCCGTACCTGGTGTCGCCGGGCCGGATCACCAAGGACGACGGCAGCCCGTACAAGGTGTTCTCGTCGTTCTTCGACCGCTGGCGCGATGTCGGCTGGCGCGCACCGGCCGCCTCTGACGCCGACTCCGCGCGGTGGCTCGACCCGGCAGGCCTCCCGGGCGGGGTGGACATCCCCGAACCCGGTGTGGGTCTGGACCTCGAGCCCGGCGAGAAGGCGGCGCTGGAGCAGTGGGCGCGTTTCCGTGACACAGCACTCGACGACTACGCCGAACAGCGCCACAGGCCCGACAAGGACGGCACCAGCCGCATGTCGGCGCACTTGAAGTTCGGCACCATCCACCCGCGCACCCTGGCCGCCGACCTCGACGCCCGCCGCAAGGGGCATGCGGCATACCTGCGCGAGTTGGCGTTCCGCGACTTCTACGCGTCGGTTCTGTATCACTGGCCGCGCAGCGCGTGGTGGAACTGGAACCGCAACTTCGACGCGATCGACGTCGACACCGGACCGGCCGCCGAGAAGCTGTTCGAGGCGTGGAAGGCAGGCGCCACGGGTTTCCCGATCGTTGACGCCGGCATGCGCCAGTTGCGCGAAACCGGGTTCATGCACAACAGGGTCCGGATGATCGCTGCCTCCTTCTTGGTCAAGGATCTGCACCTGCCGTGGCAGTGGGGCGCGCGATGGTTCCTGCAGCAGCTTGTCGACGGCGACATGGCCAACAACCAACACGGGTGGCAGTGGTGCGCGGGCTCGGGCACCGACGCCGCGCCGTACTTTCGCGTGTTCAATCCGACCACGCAGGGCGAAAAGTTCGACCCCGCAGGCGAATACGTTCGCCGCTGGGTGCCGGAGCTCGACACCGACAGCTACCCGCAACCGATCGTCGACCACGCCCACGAGCGTGAGGAAGCGCTGCGGCGCTACGGGCTCATCCGCTGACTGATCGCCTCGACGTCGGCCACCGACGGCAGGCCCCAACCGGGCTTGTAGTCGAACAACCGGTCCACCTGCACGGTCTGCAGATCCGCGTCGAGCAGTTCGATCGCATGAAGCGGCACCAGCGCCGGATGGAGATAACCGCAGGCGCGGGCCAGCGACAGCAGTTCGAAGCGCACGGTCGCGAGATAGTTGGCGCAGCGCACCGACTTCGAGGCGGGATCCAGACCGTGTTCGAGCCAGGGTGACTGCGTGGCGACTCCCGACGGACAGCGACCCGTGTGGCAACGTTGCGCCTGGATGCAGCCGATCGAGAACATCGCGGTGCGGGCCACGTTGACCATGTCGCAGCCCATCGCGATGGCCAGCAGCGCGCTTTCGGGTAACCCGAGCTTGCCGGAGCCGATGAAGACGACGTCGTGGTGCAGGTCCTCTTCCGCGAACGCCCGATATACCCGCGGGAAGGCCCACTTGAACGGCAGCGCGACGTGGTCGCTGAACACCAGCGGCGCCGCTCCCGTTCCGCCCTCTCCCCCGTCGACGGTGACGAAGTCGACGCCGCGACCCGTACGCGCCATGCGCTGCGTCAGGTCACGCCAGAACGTCTCTTCTCCCACAGCGGACTTGATGCCCACCGGCAGGCCGGTTTCGGCCGCGATGGTCTCGACGAGCTCCAGAAGTCCGTCGACGTCGCGGAAGGCCGTGTGACCCGCTGGGCTCTTGCAGTCAACACCGACCGGGATGCCGCGGATCGCGGCGATCTCGGGAGTGACCTTGGCGCCGGGAAGCATGCCGCCCAGCCCCGGTTTGGCGCCCTGGCTGAGCTTCAGCTCGATCGCTTTGATCGACGGCGTGGCGGCAACCCGGTCGACCAGATGCGACAAGCTGAAGGTGCCGTCGTCGTTACGGCAACCGAAATAGCCGGTGCCGATCTGCCAGACGAGGTCGCCACCGTTGAGGTGATACGACGACACCCCGCCCTCCCCGGTGGTGTGCAGCGCGCCGGCCATGGCCGCGCCTTTGTTGAGCGCGGTGATCGCGGCACCGCTGAGCGATCCGAAGCTCATCGCCGAGATATTCACCAGCGACGGGGGTCGGAACGCCTTCGCCCGGCCGCGCGCCCCGCCGAGCACCTTGGCCGCCGGCAGTGGCACGGCCGGATCGGGGTGGAGGGGTTCGCCGGTGGGAGCGGACAAAGGGAATGCGCTGTGCTTGATGATCGCGTAGTTGTGGACCCGCTCGAGGTCGTTGTCGGTTCCGAAACCGAAGTAGCGATTGGTCAACTTCGACGACGTGTAAACCCAGCGCCGCTGATCTCGGCTGAAGGGCTTCTCGGCGTCGTTGTCGGTGACGATGTATTGGCGAAGTTCCGGGCCGACACCCTCCAGCAGGAAGCGCAGGTGACCGATGACCGGATAGTTGCGCAGGATGGTGTGACGACGTTGCAGCAGGTCATAACCCGCAAGCCCGGCGATGCCGGTGCCGACGGCAGCAGCGACGGAGCGCAGCTTCACGCCGGTGACGACGGCAGGTCGGCTGCGGCGCCGTAGACACCCAAAAGGTCACGCGCCGAGACGATTCCGAGTAGCTCACCGTCGCGCTCGACGAGCACGTGGCGGATGTAGTGGTCCATCATCCGGTTCGCGACCTCGTCGACCGTTTCGTCGGCGGCGCACCACACCAGCTTGGTGCTGGCTACGTCGACGGCCCGCACCGCCGCCGGGTCTTTTCCGGCAGCCACCACCCGCACGACGTCGCGCTCGCTGACCATCCCCACGGGCGCGCCGTCTCCGATCACGACGGCGCCGATCTGACCGTCGACAATCGCCTTCGCGACGTCGTCGACGGTTGCGTCGGCGTGAAGCCGCACCACCGGGTCGCCGGTCACGGTGTAGACGGGGGTCGACCCCACAGACGGGATATCAGTCATGCCAACAGTTCTCCCTTCAACCAACTTCACGCTATCGCCGGGGCTCGGGCCGCCATGGGGCCAAAGGACTCCATTGTTGGCGTCGGAAGACCCTCCTCCGCAGGCCCGGCTGTCAGCCCGGTCCTGCGGTGGCGATTCCGGCGCTGTGCCAGAATGTCGGCCATGGCCAGCACCGAAGTTGAACGCCGCAGCAAGGTCGACGTCGCGGATGTGCCGTCCGCCGAGTGGGGTTGGAGCGGTGACGCGCCCCGGCTGTGGCATGGGGTGGGCATCTTCATCGCCCTGTTCCTGTTGGCGATGATGCGCGGCAACCATGTGGGCTGGGTCGAGAACTGGTACCTGATCGCGTTCGCGGTACTGATCCTGGGTGCCGTTGGCCGGGCCTGGTACCTGCGCCGCAAGGGCCTCACCCGCTAGCTGACCCGCTAGCTGACCCGCTAGCCGCGAGCTGCCCGCACGCCGCGGCGATCTCGCGGCCCCGCGTGTCGCGCACCGTGCACGAAACCCCGTGTGACCGGACGCGCCGGACGAACTCCCGCTCGACCGCCTTCGGGCTGGCGTCCCACTGGCTGCCCGGCGTCGGGTTCAGCGGAATCAGGTTGACGTGCACGAGCGGGCCGAGCACGGTGTGCAGCCGCGCTCCCAGCAGATCCGCCCGCCACGGCTCGTCGTTGACGTCGCGGATCAGCGCGTACTCGACCGACACCCGCCGTCCGGTCGTCTCGGCGAAATACCGGGCGGCGTCCAGCGCCTCGCTGACCTTCCAGCGGGTGTTGACCGGCACCAGCGTGTCGCGCAGCTCGTCGTCGGGGGCGTGCAGCGACAACGCCAGCGTGACGCCCAGGCGCTCGTCGGCCAGCTTGTGCATCGCGGGCACCAGACCCACTGTCGACACCGTCACCGAGCGCTGCGAGATGCCGAACCCATTCGGCGGCGGGTCGACGATGCGACGCACCGCGGCCAGCACGCGATTGTAGTTGGCCAGCGGTTCGCCCATGCCCATGAAGACGACGTTGGACAGCCTCGATCCGCTGTCGCGCAGGGTCGCAGCGGCCGCGCGCACCTGCTCGACGATCTCGGCCGTCGACAGGTTCCGCGTCAGGCCGGCCTGCCCCGTCGCGCAGAACGGGCACGCCATCCCGCAGCCGGCCTGCGACGAGATGCAGACGGTGTTGCGCTGCGGGTAGCGCATCAGCACCGACTCGAACGTCGTGCCATCGACCGCGCGCCACAACGTCTTTCGCGTCTGGCCGTCGTCGCACTCGATCTCGCGCGCGGGTGTGAGCAGCGGCGGGAGGATCGCGTCGGCAACCGTGTCGCGCACGGCGGCAGGCAGGTCCGTCATCTGCCTCGGGTCGGCGATCAGCCGCGCGTAGTACTGGTGTGCCAGTTGGCTGGCCCGAAACGCGGGCAGCCCGACGGCGGTGACGGCGTCGATGCGGCCCGGCTCGTCGAGGTCGGCCAGGTGCTGCGGGACAGGGGGCATGGCCTGTCCAGTATCTCATCGAAATTCATTGGAGGATCGCCGCGAGCGCACGCAACATGGCCGATGTGCTTGCGATGCCGATGCGTTCCGCTTCCGCGCTGACGGTGGTCTATGCACTCGGTTATCCCGTTGGCGCACTTGCCGTTTCGGCGATGTCACCGATGCTTGTACTGACGTTCCGGTTCGGCCTGGCCACCGCCATTCTCGGGACGTGGGCGTCGCTGGCCCGTGTGACGTGGCCCACCCGCACCGCGCTGGCGCATGTGCTGGTGAGTGGGTTGTTAGCGCAGGGCGTGTTGTTCGTCGGTCTCTATCTCGCACTTGACCACGGCGCGCCGGCCGTCCTGGGCGCCGTGGTGGTGTCGATGAACCCGGTGGTGACGGCGCTACTCGCCGCGATGTGTCTGGGCGAGTCGCTGACGACGCTGCGGGTGGTCGCTCTGCTGCTCGGGGCTGCAGCCGTGCTGGCCGCCAGCGCGAGCCGGTTGTTCGCGGTGGACGGCGTCGATGCCGTGCTGTGGCTGCTGGTGGCCGCGCTGGCCGGGATCGCAGCGGGCGGGGTTTATCAGCAGCGGTTCTGCCGCCGTGTCGACTTCCGCGTGACCGCGACGTTGCAGAACGCGGCGTGCATCGTGCCGGTGGCGCTGCTGGCGTCGTCATCCCCGTGGCATGTCCCCTCACCGGGGAAAGCGGCCCCTGCGGTCGCGGCGGTGGTGCTACTGAACGCGACGCTGTGCATGACGATGTATGTCCGGGCGATCAGCCTCTACGGCGCAACCACGGTATCGATGCTGTTCTGTGTGATCCCGGCCGTCGCCGGCTTGTTCGGCTGGCTGATGCTCGGCCAGCAGCCCGACCCGGGCATCGCCGCCGGGCTGGTGCTGGGCGCGCTCGCCTGCTGGCTGAACGCGCGGGTTTCACGCCAGCAGCGTCAACACGATCCAGCCGGCGACCGCGGACGGCAGCATGGCGTCGATGCGGTCCATCAGACCGCCGTGCCCTGGCAGCAGCGTGCCCATGTCCTTGATGCCGAGATCGCGTTTGACCTGCGACTCGACCAGGTCGCCGAACACGCCGGTGATCACCAGCATCAGGCCCAGCGGCAGACCCACCCACCAGGGCTTGTCCAACAGGAAGGTCACTGACAGCACCGATGCGGTGATGCCGAACAGCAGCGACCCGCCCAGGCCCTCCCAGGACTTCTTCGGGCTGATCGCCGGGACCATCAGGTGCTTGCCGAACAGCACGCCGGCGACGTAGCCGCCGATGTCGGCGAACACAACCGTCGCGATCACCGCGAACACCCGGCCGCCGCCGTGGTCCTGGAAGATCAGCAGCGCGCTGAACGTGGCGAACAGCGGCACCCACGTCGTCAGAAGTACCGCCGCCGAGATGTCGCGCAGGTAGTTGACCGGGTGCTCGCCCCGCCCGTCGCCGACCAGCCGCCACACCATGCACACGACGATCGTGCCGCCATATCCCATCAACGCGCCTGCGGGACCGTACGGCCACGTCAGCCACAGGATGGCCTGCCCGCCGAGAAGCAGCGGCACGGCCGGCAGCACGTAGCCCGCTTCGCGCAGTCTGCGCACCACCTCGTGCGAGGCGACCGGAATCGCCACCGCCAGGACCACGAGCCAAAGCTTCGGCGCGAACAGCAGCACCGCGATCGCCATCGCGCCGAGGGCGGCGCCGACGGCGGTCGCCGCCCGCAGGGTACGCCCCGCGCGGGCCGTCTTCGGCGCGCCGTCGGGGGGGCCGGGGGCGGGTTATGCCCCGGGCTTCGGTCGCTGCCGGGGGCTAGACCTCCGGC
>JBLNEK010000193.1:0-10395 GCA_050262635.1 Candidatus Sericytochromatia bacterium
CTGGTCGAACGCTGGTTCCGCGAACTCACCGACAAAGCATTGCGCCGTGGCAGCTTCAACTCGGTGCCCGCACTCATCACCGCCATCGAGGATTACCTCGACGCCCACAACGACGACCCGAAACCCTTCCTGTGGACCGCGACCGCCGACTCAATCCTCGAGAAGGTCCGCCGTGGCCGGGTCGCGCTCCAAGCAGTTAGTCAATGATGGGACACACCACCAGCCCAGTGGCGTGGATGAGGTCCGGGTAACGAAAAAAGCTCCCTCACCCATTACGGGTGAGGGAGTCCTGTTTAACTTGGCGTGACTTCTAGCCTGTCGGACTTTCGGAAACGGTGGCGTGCGTCGGCGGCAGGCTCGTCGGCACATTATCCAGCGCCGTCGACAACCCATTCCAGGCGGCGGAAGGCATCGACTCCCGAATGGCACTGATTATCGCGCTCGGCCCTGCGTGGCTGCGGGCCACGCCAGCGATAGCCTGGCCAGGGGCGCTGCCCGAGTTGCCATGGGTGCCAGGGGCGTTGCCCGAGTTGCCATGGGTGCCCGAGTTGCCCTGGCCGTTGTTGTTGTCGGGCTGTGCTGCTGCGATGGGCGCAGCAGCCCCGATTGCCGCTACGGCCAGCGCTACGCCCACAAGCTTCCATTTCATAAAGAATTCCTCCCGTATTTTTCGACCGCCCCCTCGAACGGCCCTAGCAACGAAGCTACCCCATTGCTCGAGTCTCGATAAACCCGTTAAGGCGTAAAACTAGTTGAAAGTCAACTTAAGGAGCAGCGATCATCAAAATGGAATACGAAAGCCGTAAGCGATCTGCGGAAAGGCGTTGCGCCACATGACCCCTCATAGCCGCCGCTACGGCCCCCCCGCCGCCTACGCGCACGCTACAAGCAGCACGTCGACCTCGGCCACGCAGTTTGTTGGCGCTGCGGCCACCTCATCCACCCGCTCGAGCCGTGGGAATTAGGACACGACGACGACGTCGTCGACCGGTACCGCGGGCCCGAGCATCGCCGCTGCAACCGCGCCACCAGCACCACCGGGCGCAACGCCGCGGCATGGCCCCACCGAAACAACCCCCCACCACAGCCTTGGCCTTCTTCGACACCAGCAGCAAACCGTCCAAACCGCCCATCATCCGACAAGCGCAGCCCCGACGTCGCGCGTCGTGAGCGATGGGTTCATCCCCTGCGCTGCTTGTACAGCGGATGAATGGCAAAAATCTCCAAACGGTTCTTTAAAGGACGCGACGGCGCTACAGTTCCCGCCTGGGGGACCGGGGGTTTGCATTCGCCCCCAAGGCCGGGGCCCCTGCGAGACCGGCCCACGGAGATCCTCCGGGGCCCCGGCCGACCATCCCGCTCGGAAACACTCTCAGCGTCGCCCTGGGTCGTCCCGCTATAACCGCCGATCAGAGGCCGACTTTTTTCCTAGAAGGCCAACCAGCACGGCGGGGCTGTCACGCTCTTGCACACAAGGTCGGCCATCCACAGGGGCGCGGTTTTCAGAGCGTCCTAAGCGGCGGCTATTGGCCTGAGGGAACCCAAGTCCACTCGTTATAACGCGGATCCCAGACTGCCTTCACCGGTACACCACACGGGTTGGTGTTATACGGCGCAGGGCACACCACCGGCGGTGGCGGCGGTGGGGGCGGCGGCGCCCACGGCGGCGCCCACGGCTGCGCATACGTCGGCGCCGGCTGATACCAGTCCGGAACCGGTGGCGGCGGCACACAGACCCTGGCCACCGGATCCCAGGTGCGACCGCCGCAATCAGCCGAACTCACAGCGGGCATCACGAGCGCGACGACCGCCATCGGCGACGAGGCCATCACACCGAGGATGGCCATACGGCCAGGAAATCTTCCCATCGCACCAACTCCCGCAGGAACCGCCGTTGGACGCTTGAGCCTACGCCGTGCGGAAGGCGACCATGGCGGTTTTTCTTAGGGGTGACGCCCCGCGACAGCGGGGCTGTGGCTCGATCTATTTACCGTGAATTCCGCATGTATCAGGCTGAGTTCGACGTGGCCGCTGGCGATTCGAGCGCCTGCAGTCTCGCCGGGAGAGGGCAACCGTGCGCTATCGGTACGGATTACCTATTACCCGGTGATTGGGTGCGGTGACAATTCTGGTATTGCCCAAAAATGTTCTGGCAATCGTTGGGGTCAGCCCACGCGATCGCTAGATACGCGAGTCCAGCGGCCAGTAAGGCGACCAGCAATGCCAAGGCGGCGGTCAGCGCGGTGTGTGCCTTCTGCTTCATGTCTCACCTCTTACGCGCACGCACAACTTGGTGCTTCCGCAGTGTCACATTCGGGATGCGGTCGCCAATAGAGTCCAAAGTCATCGGTAAGGCCAGGTACGCCAGCAGACCGCGTATTGCGCTAGATGGCCAAGCCACTGAAGGGGGCTCGAATCGTCAGGAGTGGCGTTTGCGCGTTGACGACTTTTGTACCGCGGTTTGTGCCCATTGCCCGGTAATGTGATCGGCAGTGACAACGGTCGATGTCAATCCCGACGGTGCTTTGCCGGTCGCGAAGCGGCGGATTGAGGATGCTGTGCACGCATTGGCCGATCCGCAGCCGCAGTGGATAAGCCGGCGTGTGTCGCTGGCAGGCAAGCGCTTACAGACGGCTGCGTTCGGCGTTGCGGGGTAGGACGGTGAGGGTTCGTCGGCAGGTGCCGAACTCGCGGCTGCCGTGCTGGGTGGACGTGTTGGTGCTGCTCGTCGAGATCGACCAGGCGGTGCAGAAGTGGGAACCCGGCAAGGGTGACACGACGGATCGGTTGCATCGGCTGGGCGGGCGCGGCTGGCGTCCACAGGACTGCGACACGATCGAGGACTACTGCGATTAGCTGGAGCAGTGGACGGTAGCGGCGGCCGAGCTACTGACCGAACACCGAGGGTGCCGCTGCCGTTCCCCTGCCCGAGCTGCGGAACGCAATGGACCTACCGGCGGAACTCGTCGGGTGAGTCGGTGCGCCAGCGGGTGCTGCGGGTGTCCGAACACGGCTGCCATTGCCTGTCGTGTCAGGCGTTCTGGGAACCTGAGCGGTTCCATTCTTAGCCCGGTTGCTTGGCTGCGATCCGTTGCCGGCGGTCCTGTAGATTGGACGCGGAGGCGGTGTGTCGGCTGCGAGCTGGACTCCGAAGGCGGACTGCCCCTTAACGCGCATAGAAGGTGTGCAGTTCGCGCTCGATGATCTCCGGCTCCTGCACCCGGTCACCGACCGCTTCCGCCATAGCGGTCTGAAGCCGCTGCTGAGAATAGCGATCGAAGTGTTGCCTCGATTCCCACACGTCGTTGACCACTAGGTGGCCCTCTGCCTCGTGCGACCCGTGAGCGAGCAGTCCGTCCGGCCAGTCAGCGGGAAACTTGAGCACTTCACAGATCCTGTCGTAGTCCTTGAGCGTGAGCTCAAAGAAACTGAACCGCAGTCCGACTGCCATGCTGCGCCTCCCTATTTCTTGGCGTCCGTCAAATTATTTCTCGGCCGCACAGCGGAAGTACAGAGCCCTCTTCGGTGCCGGGCCTGGGTGGAGGGGTTGCCGGTAGATCGGCGCCCGCAGGGGGTGGTGGGTGGCCTGGTCGTCGGCGGCAGCGGTCCGCGGCGGCGACCGGCTGCATGACGTTGGCCACCGGTGGACACACCGTGGCCACAATCCCGTGATTCTGCGGTCATATACGTGACTCTCTGTTATGCCGTTTTTGCAGGACACAGTTTCTGCACACCCCTGACCAGCGCCGCTGAAATTAGTGGACAGCTACCCTGCACTACATGCGTCCGGCGCGGGAAGCCAAGAGGGGCCGCACCCACCTCCTGATCGGCGCGGCCGTGCTCGTCGTGGTCGTGGTTGTGGTGGCCGCCGCTGCGCTGCTGGCCAACGGCGGCTCCAATCGCAGTGCCGAGGCGGCGCCGGAGTCACCGCCGGCTGCGGCTCCGACACTTTCGGTGGTTCCGATCGGCGACACGGCGCCCCTGCCCACGTCGGCCGGGCTCGCCGCCGCCCTGAGACAGCCGCTGGCCAATCCAGACCTCGGCGCGCTGACCGGCCGGGTCACCGACGCGACGACAAGCACCGAGCTATGGCAGCAGGGATCGACGGCGCCGATGGTGCCCGCGTCCACCAACAAGGTCCTGACGGCCGGCGCGGCGCTGCTGACGCTCGGCCGCGACGCCCGGCAGACCACAAAAGTGGTGGCCGGCGACCAGCCCGGGGTGATTGTGTTGGTCGGCGGTGGAGACCCGACGCTGTCGTCGGCGCCCCCCGGCGAGGAGACGCTCTACCGCAACGCCGCCCGCATCTACGACCTGGCCGCCCAGGTGCGTGCCAGCGGCACCACGGTGACCGCGATCCAGGTGGACATCAGCGCGTTCAGCGGACCATCGCTGGCCCCGGGCTGGGACCCGGCCGACATCCTCGGCGGCGACGTGGCGCCGATAGAGGCGGTGATGGTCGACGCTGGTCGCACCCAGCCGCTCACGCCGGAATCGGTGCGATCCTTCACCCCGGCCCTCGATGCAGGACGGGTGCTGGCCGGCGCGCTGAACATCGACCCGAAGGCGGTGACCATGGCCTCCGTCCCGCCGGCGCCCGGCGGACGACAGCTCGCGTCCGTTCAGTCCGCGCCGCTGATGGAGCGGCTGAACGAGATGATGAACCACTCCGACAACGTGATGGCCGAGTGCATCGCGCGCGAGGTCGCGGTCGCGACGGGCCGGCCGGCCAGCTTCGGCGACGCGGTGCAAGCCGTCACAAGCCGTCTCGGGGCCGCCGGTGTCGACATGACCGGCGCCCGGCTGATGGACGGCAGCGGCCTGTCGGTGGACGACCGGCTGACCGCCAAGACCCTCGACGACGTGATCGGGGCGGCCGCCGGGCCGCTCCAGCCGGCGATGAGGCCGCTGCTCGATGCGCTGCCGATCGCCGGTGGCAGCGGCACGCTGTCCAACCGCTACATCGACGACCAGACCGACGACGCGGCCGGCTGGCTGCGCGCCAAGACCGGGTCGTTGACCGGAATCAACACGCTCGCGGGAATCTTGACCGACATGAGCGGACGGGTGCTGACGTTCGCGCTGATGTCCAACAACGCCGGACCGACGGGGCGCACGGCACTCGACGCGCTCGCCGCGACGCTGCGCAGCTGCGGATGTGCCGCATGACCGCCACCCACGACAGCCGGAGGCTGACGGTCGGCCGCGTGGTCGACTGGGACTTCGCGGCGGCCACCGGCGCCCGCCTGGCCCGTCCGGGGCCGCCGTCGAGCGACTACACCCAGCGCCAGATCGTCGACGAGCTCGCCGAGGCGTCACGGCGCGCGGAGGTCCCGGTCCGCGACGTCACCGGACTGGTGCCCGGCGGCTCGGTTCCCGACGCGCTGATCGTCGACAGGGCGCACTGGGTCCGCCTGGCGGCCGGCTCGATGCGGGCGATGACGGGCGGCAGCGACAAGCCGCACGGCGTGTGGCGCGGGCGCATCACCGGAGCGCAGGCCGGTGCGGTGCTGGCATTCGTGGCGTCGGGGATCCTGGGGCAGTACGATCCGTTCGCCGGTGAGCCTCTCGGGCGAAGCGAGAATGGCGCGGCCCAGGGTGGCAAGCTGCTGCTGATCTATCCGAACATCATCGGTGTCGAGCGCCAATTGCAGGTTCCACCAAGGGATTTCCGCCTGTGGGTGTGCCTTCATGAGGTGACGCACCGGGTGCAGTTCACCGCGAACCCGTGGCTGGCGGACTACATGTCGTCAGCCCTGGCCGTCATCACCGAGGAGGTCGCTGACGACCTCGGCCATGTCGTCGGCAGGCTGGCCGAGTTCGTCCGCGACCGTCGCAACGGCGTTCCAGCCGAGCCGAACTCGACCGGGGTGATTGGCCTGCTGCGAGCGCTGCAGTCCGACCCGCAGCGCAAGGCGCTCGACCAGATGCTGGTGTTGGGGACGCTCCTCGAGGGCCACGCCGACCATGTGATGGACGCGGTCGGGCCGGCGGTGGTGCCGACGGTGGCCACGATCCGAGCACGCTTCGACGAACGACGACGTCGCCGTCAACCGCCTCTGCAGCGCTTGATCCGCGCGCTGCTGGGCTTCGACGCCAAGATCAGTCAGTACACCCGCGGCAAGGCGTTCGTGGACGCGGTGGTGGCACGGGTGGGCATGGAGCGGTTCAACGCCGTCTGGTCGGGACCCGACACGTTGCCTTTGCCCGACGAGATCGACGAGCCGCAACGATGGATCCAACGGGTGCTGTAGCCGCGCTACGCGAGGCGGTGTCGGCGTTCACGCGGCGTTATCCCATCGGCGAAAAACCTTGGCGCGTGGCGCTTTCCGGCGGCCCGGATTCGTTGGCGCTCACCGCGGTGTGCGCGAGCATGCGGCCCACCGTCGCGCTGATCGTCGACCACGGCCTGCAGGAAGACTCGGCCTTCGTGGCCGACACCGCTAGGCGCGCGGCACTTGGGTTGGGATGTGTGCAGGCGCACGTGATGGCGGTCGAAGTGGGCCGGCAGGGCGGCCCGGAGGCCGCGGCGCGCTCCGCCCGGTACTCGGCTCTGCGCGCGGCGAGTGCCGACGCGCTGGTGCTGCTCGGCCACACTCTCGACGACCAGGCCGAGACGGTGCTGCTCGGCCTGGGCCGCGGCTCGGGACCGCGGTCGCTTGCGGGCATGCGGCCGCACCAGCCGCCGTGGTGCCGACCGCTGCTCAGTGTGCGCCGGGCGGTCACCCAGGCCGCGTGCGACGAACTCGGCCTGCGCCCGTGGCTGGACCCGCACAACGCCGACCGGCGCTACACCCGTGCCCGGCTGCGTCTGGATGTCCTGCCGCTGCTGGAGGACGTGCTCGGGGGAGGGGTCGCGGAGGCCCTGGCCCGGACCGCCACGGCGCTGCGGGAAGACTGCGACGCGCTCGACGGCATCGCGGCCGCCGAGCTGGACAAGTTGATCGCGGCCCGGGGGTTGGACGTCGGCCCCCTGACCGAGTTACCGGATGCCCTGCGGCGCAGAGTGATTCGCGGGTGGCTGCTTGCCGGCGGGGCGACCAATCTCACCGACAATCAGATCCGGCGGGTGGACGAATTGGTAACGAACTGGCATGGCCAGGGTGGTGTGGCGGTCGGATCCGAGCTGCGCAGTCAGCGGCTGGTGGCGGATCGGCGCGATCGCACACTTCGGTTGCATACCGAGCCGGTCTGATGCCGCCGTGGTCTGCGCAGGTCCGGCATGGCACCCTGATGGCGTGGCAGCGGAGGCGGCAGCCGATATGTACCCGGGCGACATCAAGTCGGTGTTGCTCACCGAGAGCCAGATTCAGAGCCGCACGTTCGAACTCGGGGCTGCCATCGGCGAGTGCTACAGGGGGCTGATCGACGACGCCGGGGACGACCTGCTGCTGGTGACGGTGCTCAAGGGCGCGGTGATGTTCGTTTCCGATCTCGCCCGGGCGATCCCGCTGCCCACGCAGCTGGAGTTCATGGCCGTCAGCTCGTACGGTTCGGCGACCTCGTCCTCGGGCGTGGTGCGCATCCTCAAGGACCTCGACCGCGACATCCAGGACCGCGACGTGCTGATCGTCGAGGACATCGTCGACTCCGGCCTCACCTTGTCGTGGCTGCTGCGCAACCTTGCCGCCCGTCATCCGCGGTCGCTGCGGGTGTGCACGCTGCTGCGCAAACCCGACGCGGTGCGCTCGAACGTGGAGATCGACTTCGTCGGCTTCGACATCCCGAACGAGTTCGTGGTCGGCTACGGGCTCGACTATGCCGAGCGGTACCGCGACCTGCCCTACATCGGCACGCTGGACCCGCGGATCTACCAGGAGTAGTCGGCCGACCTCCCGCGCCGAAATTGCATTCCACGTGGTGCTAACTCGAACTTTTCCGCGCGGGCCGCAATTTCGCGCGCGATACCGGGCTACACCAGCTGCCAGATCACGGTCACCGAAAAGGCGACCGTCTGCTGGCCCGGCTCCACCGGGACCGCCTCCATCGCAGCGCGCGGCATCGGCGTGGGCGTCGGCGGCGTCGACCCAGTCGTCTCCGAGATCGAGATGACGTTGCCGAGCTTGAGCCCCGACAACTGGGCGTACTGCTCGGCGCGCGCCTTGGCGTCGCCGAACGCTCGCGCCCTGGCGTCCTTGACCAACTGCGAGTCGTCGTCGATGGAGTAGTTGACGGAGTTGATTCGCGTCGCGTCGCCTCCGGTGCTGACGATCAATGCAAGGGTCTGCGAGGCAGAGCCGAGGTCGCGGATCTTCACCGAAATCGAGTTGCTCGCGCGGTAACCGGTGATCGACGGCGAGTCCGGTCCGTACTGAGGCTGCAGGTTGACCGTGGTGGTGCTGATGTCTTTGCGGTCCACTCTCGCGCTGTTCACCAGTGCGTCGATCACCGCGCGGGTACGGTCGCTGGTCTGGTTCATCACGGTGGTGACGTCGGGCGCGGTGGCCTCGATGGAAACATTGGCGGTCAGCGTGTCGGGTGTGCCTTGCACCTGCCCCGCGCCCACCACGGTCACCTGTCTGCTGTCGGGCCCCGGCTGACCCGACGAGTTAGGCTGCGAATCGCACGCCCCTAACACGACCAGGGCAAGGGCGGCCGTGATAAGCGTTATTCCGTTGCGAATCAAGCCTTCTGGCCCTCCATTTCCGACGTGTGTTCACCGATTGCCTTGACGATCGCTTCCCCTGCCCGGCCGAGCAACTGGTCGCGCTTGCCCTTCGCCCACTCGTGCGAGGCCAGAGGCGCCGCGAGCTGACCCTTGAAATGTGGAATCACCTTACGCGCGAACAGCTCATAGGAATGGAACGTTGCAGCCGGTGACGCCCAGTCGTGGCCGAGCATCAAGAACGTCCCGAACCCGCCGGAGCGGTCGAGGAGATCCTGGATGTAGGCGATCGCGTCGTCCGGTGTTCCGATGCAGCCGCTGCCCTTGGCCGCGTACTCCTCAACGAACTCGCGCGACGAGCGCGCACCTTCGACGGACTCGGCCAACGGCACGAATCCCGCTGCGCCGAAGTAGTTGACGAAGTCCTCGAGTCCGTACGTGCAATCTTCGAGCGCTTGGTCGCGGGTGTCGGCAAGATGCATGATGCCCAGCACCCGCCAGTTGCGCCGGTCGGGTTCCTCGCGGCCACTCTTTCGCGCCTGGTCCTCCACCAAGCCCCAGGCATCCTCGATCGCCGCGTAGCCGCCCGGCACCGACATCGACAGCGACAACAGCGAGGTTCCGAGCTGGCCCGCAAGCCGAGGGCCCGAGGGAGAAATCATTGCAGCCGTGGAGATTTCGGGGTAAGGCCAGGTGTACGGACGGACGTGCAGCGCGGCGTCGCGCAGTGTGAACCAGTCCGAGTGCCGGTCGATGCGGTCGCCGGGCTCCGCCCGGAACAGCGCGAGGATGGCCTCCAACGACTCCTGCATCATCCGCCGCTGCTCGACCGGATCGATGCCCATCATGTACGCGTCCGACGGCAGCGCACCGGGCCCAGTGCCGAACATCGTTCGGCCGCGGGTCAAGTGGTCCAGCAGCACCCACCGGTCGGCCACCATCAGCGGGTGGTGGTAGGGCAGTGACACGACGCCGGTGCCGAGCCGGATGTGCTTCGTGCGCTCGGCGGCGGTGGCGATGAACACCTCGGGGCATGCGATGAGTTCGTAACCGCCGGAATGGTGCTCACCAAACCACGCCTCGTCGTAACCCAGCCGGTCCAGCGCGACCACCCGCTCGAGATCGTATTCCAGTGCGACCGTGGGGGATTGGCCTACCGGGTGAAACGGCGTGATGAACACGCCGAAGCGCAATGGCCCTTGCATCACATCTCCAATCCGGACAAGAACTTCAGCAGAGCCTGGTTGACGGTGTCGGGCAGCTCCTGTTGGATCCAGTGCCCGGCGCCGTCGATCACAAGTTCTTCATACTCCCCGGTGGCGACCTCGGTGGCCCGGTCGGAGCGGGTGAACGTCCGCACGGCGTCCTTCGAACCGGTGATGAACAGCGACGGCACGGTGATGGTCGTGGCAGGCGTGTGAGCGGTCAGCTCCCAGTTGCGGTCGAAGTTGCGGTACCAGTTCAGCCCGCCGGTGAATCCGGTGCGGGTGAATTCGTCGACGTAATGGTCGAACTCGGCTTGGGTGATCCAGTCCGCGAGCGCGATCGGTTGGGGCAGCCGCTCCACCCAGCCTTCCGGGCCGGGTGCAAGCATGCGAGCAGAAGCCCCGCGGTCTTCCGGTCGCCGAGGTCCGCCGAACACACGCAGCATCGTCTCTCGGGTGTCGCGGCTCAGATCGGCGTCCGCGACCCCAGGCTCCTGGAAGTACAGGATGTAGAAGAAGTTCTCGCCGAATCGTTCCCGCCAGATCTGTGTCGGCGGTTCCAGAGGACGGGGCACCGGAGGCACA
>JBLNEK010000194.1:0-3895 GCA_050262635.1 Candidatus Sericytochromatia bacterium
GGTGTGGGGAGTCGAAGGGTTGCCGAGCGGCTCGGCGCTGCTGGTCGTGAAGCGCGGCCCCAACGCCGGATCGCGGTTCCTGCTGGATCAGCCCGTCACATCTGCTGGTCGGCATCCCGGCAGCGACATCTTCCTCGACGACATCACCGTCAGCCGTCGGCACGCCGAGTTCCGGAGCGAAAACGGTGAGTTGTTCCTGGTCGTCGACATCGGCAGCCTCAACGGCACCTATGTCAACCGTCAACCGGTCGAGTCGGCGGTGCTGGCCAGCGGCGACGAGATCCAAATCGGCAAGTTCCGTCTGGTGTTCCTCACCACGACCACGACAGACTGACACCGAGGGGCCTGACGTTAGGTGATGCGTCACGTGAGGCAGCTGTTCAGGGGAAACCTCGCCTCTCTCCATGCTCAATCCACCTTCCATGGCGGCGGCTGGCCGGGACAGTAGGCGCCGCCAGTACAGCGAGGGTTTGCCCGATTCCAGCGTTGAAGCGATCACAGCGGACTCGCTCCAGGCCGTGATGGAGGCGGCGGTGCTGCTTCACTCAGTGACCTTCGTCGGGGTGCCTGCCCCTGTAACAACGGCCGCACAGCACAACAAGAAGTATGAGTGATGATGTCCTGACAAGTCCTGATTTAGTCCCGCCCCGGGATGGCAATGGGGCTTGGCTGGAAGCCAAGTGCCGGGTGTGCCGCAACGACCGCATCCGGGCGAAGGTCAACCAGATGCTGGCCGAGGGGTTCACCTACATGGGGATCTTTCGCTCCCTGCACGGGGAGAACACCGCCCTGGCTGAGCGTGATCGGGTCAGCTGGGAATCCGTTCAACACCACGCCACGCGCCACTTCCCCGTGCAGAACGTCGCCCGGGCCACCTATCGGGAGATCCTGGAGCGCCGCGCCGCGGAGAACGCCATCGACTTCGTCAACGGCGTGGCCACCGCGATCACGCCCATGGCTTTTTTCGAGATCGTCATGGTCAAGGGCTATCAACACCTCATCGACGACGACACCGTGGTGCACCACCGCGACGGGGCACGAGCCGCTGCGAAGCTGCACGAGCTGACCCGCCAGGACGCCGGCGTCCAGGACATCGCCGAGATCTATCTGAAGCAGAAACGGATCATCGACACCATGCTCGAAGTCGTCCCCGAGCAGTACCACGACGAGATCCTTGCCCGTCTGGAAGGGCAATAGGCGACGGGATCACCAACCTCGCCCCTGACCCACGAGCGGACGGTGCGCAGGCCGACGCCTCGCAGCCGGAGCGGTTCCGGGTCCTCAGAACCTGCTGCCCCGCACCGTCTCGGAGTGAATAATCAGCGAGGCAGGTCCGCCGCTGAGGTCGAAGCATCCTGTGGTCGTCGGCATCCAGGAGTGCGGGCATCCCAATTCGGCCGGTGAGGGGCTCGGTGAAGGAGCCGAGTCGACATTGACTTGGCCTCGGGTGTTCTTCGCCCGCATTATGCCGACGATCGGCCCTGGGGCCGCATTGGGACCGCAGCAGATTTACCGACAACTTTCCTTAGCCGTCGGCCCCAGGAAGTGTTTGCTGGCGTGGGCAACTCCGAGTCCGCAAAAAGTCCGCAAGAGCGGTGTAACTACCCCCAACTCGCCAACGATGCGCGACTGGGTTGGTGCAGCTCAGGCGCGTTTCCCTATCTCCTCATACCTTGCCGAACGTTGCTCAGAAGTTCTCGCTGAACGACACCAGCCGGGGCGCCATGTCGGTGGCGTAGTGCGTGTCCATCGCGTCGTCGATGCCGTCGGGAACTCCGCCTTGCGGGAACGGGCCGCCGAGGTAGGTGACCATCGCCAGATCGCCGTGGGCGGCTTGGACGAACCGCTTAGCGGTCTCGGTGTTGGTCGCCGAGCCCGTGATGGTGGTGTTCATGCCGGGCACCAGCACGCCCACGTTCTTCGCGGTGTCGAGGTCGCCGATCAGCTCGACCAGCGACGAGCGGGCCGGGTCGAACGCGATGATCTGGCGGTCCACCCGCCCCCGCCGCCCGGTGGGGTCGGGCACCTCGGAGAGCAATCCCTGGTAGAACCCGATCCGCTGCTGAATTATGTTGCGCTGCTGGGCATCTGACGTGCGGTCGAGCCGGCGGCGCTCGTCGAGGATGGCCTGCTCGATGTTGAGGCGGTTGGCGGCCACGCGCATGTCCCACGGCACGCCGTCGGTGTTGCCGACCTGCTGGGGGGAGGTCTCGACGAGTTGGCGACGTTGCTCGGGCGTAAGCGACGCGATCTGCCTGGCGACGTCGTCCTGGCTCATGGCCGGCCAGTCGACGGTCGGATTCTCGCCGAGGGCGGTGGGTGTCGTCGGTGCCGCAGTCACGCCGTGGAATGCGTCGTCGATGTCGCGGGCGGCGTCGTCGTCGGCGGCGCCCAGGGCCTCGAGCTTGCCGACGATCTCGCGTGTGTACCGGTCCGCGGCCTGGCGCAGCACTTCGGTGACCACATCGATGTTGCCGCCGCTCTGCTCGACCAGGACCTTTGGCGGTTGGGCCGGCGGCGTGACGGTCCCGTCGTCGGCCACCGAAAAGCCGAGGGCCTGCACGGCGTTGACGGAGCCGAGCACGTCGTCACGCGCAGCGGAGATCACGTCGGCTCCGTCGCGGGCGGCCACGGCCGCCGCCACCAGCGCTCGCGCCAAAGTACTTGCCTCACCCCCGAGTTTGGCGACCCGCTCGCGGGCGGCGTTGGCGGCGTCGCCGTTCCAGAAGTCGTGTGTTTCGTCGACGCCCTGCACGACGACGTCGAACTCGCGCTTGGTGTCCGATGCGGCGGCGTCCCACGCGTCGGCGGCGTGCCGCAGCGAATCCGGATTCCACGATTTCGCCTGTGACAGCGTCGCCCTTCCCCCCATCACCTCATGCTGACACTGGCGCACCGCCCGCCGCTGACGTTATCCACAGGCCCGGCGCGATCAGGTCGTCCGCACGCTTGGCTTCTCGGCCGGCACCATCGAGATCAACGCTGCGCAGCGGCCTTCTCCGCTTACTTCTGCATGGCGTCGATCTCGTCGCAGCCAGACAAAGCCGGTGACCGGGCGCAGGGCCATGGGCTGGTCGACCAGGCCATCAACTGAGTGAAGATTGGAAATCCAGGCGGGCGCCGGCTGACCGGCTGACGCGTGTCCGGCGTGGGTTACACGTCGGCTTCCCCACGTAACAAGTACGCTCGAATGCGTGCAGCGGCGGATCATGGGCATCGAGACCGAATTTGGTGTCACCTGCACGTTTCACGGCCATCGGCGGCTGAGTCCCGACGAGGTCGCGCGGTATCTGTTCCGGCGCGTGGTGTCCTGGGGCCGCAGCAGCAATGTGTTCCTGCGCAACGGCGCACGCCTCTACTTGGACGTCGGCAGCCATCCCGAGTACGCCACAGCCGAGTGCGACAGCCTCGTGCAACTGGTCACCCACGATCGTGCCGGCGAACGCGTCCTCGAAGATCTCCTCATCGATGCCGAGCAGCGCCTGGCCGACGAGGGCATCGGCGGTGACATCTACCTGTTCAAGAACAACACCGACTCGGCCGGCAACTCCTACGGCTGCCACGAGAACTACCTGATCGTGCGCGCGGGCGAGTTCTCCCGGATCTCCGACGTCCTGCTGCCGTTTCTGGTCACCCGCCAGCTGATCTGCGGGGCGGGAAAGGTGCTGCAGACGCCGAAGGCCGCGACGTTCTGCCTGTCGCAGCGCGCCGAGCACATCTGGGAGGGCGTCTCGAGCGCCACCACCCGCTCGCGCCCCATCATCAACACCCGCGACGAGCCGCACGCCGACGCAGAGAAGTACCGGCGCCTGCACGTCATCGTTGGCGACTCCAACATGTGCGAAGCCACCACGATGCTCAAGGTCGGCTCGGCATCGTTGGTGCTGGAGATGAT
>JBLNEK010000195.1:0-4829 GCA_050262635.1 Candidatus Sericytochromatia bacterium
AAGAGCCCCAGCCGGGTGTCGCCATAGATGTCGCGCTTGCCGATCTCGATGAACCGCCCCCCGAAGGCCAGCAATTCGATGCCCGCGCGCTGGGCCGCGCCGGTGACCGAGTTGAGCACGATGTCGACGCCGTACCCGTCGGTGTCCCGGCGGATCCCCTCGGCGAATTCCAGGCTTCGCGAGTCGTATACGTGCTGAATACCCATGTCGCGCAACAGTTGTCGACGCTGCTCACTGCCGGCGGTGGCGAAGATCTCTGCGCCGGCAGCGCGGGCGATCGCGATCGCCGCCTTGCCGACCCCGCCCGTCGCGGAGTGGATCAGCACCTTGTCACCGGCCTTGATACGGCCCAAGTCGTTGAGGCCATACCAGGCGGTCGCAGTGGCGATCGTCAGCGCGGCCGCATCGGCGGCAGCCAGACCGGCCGGCAGGGTGACGGCCAGGTTGGCGTCGCACGTGATGAACGTGCCCCAGCAGCCGTTGGCGGAGAGGCCGCCGACATGGTCGCCGACCTTGTGGTCGGTCACATCCGGGCCGACCGCAGTCACCACTCCGGCGAAATCGATGCCCAGTTGTGGCAGCCGGCCATCGAACGCGGGGTAGCGGCCGAATGCGACCAGCACGTCGGCGAAGTTGATGCTGGAGGCAGTGACCGCGACTTCGATCTCTCGCGGGCCCGGCGGAACCCGGTCGATGGCAACGAGTTCCAGTGACTCGAGATCACCGGGCGTACGGATCTGCAGGCGCATCGCGTCGCACTCGTTGTCGGCGACAGTGGTTTTCCGCTCCTCGGGGCGCAGCGGAGAGGGGTACAACCGCGCGGCGTAGAACTGGCCGTTCCGCCAGGCGGTCTCGTCTTCGTCGGACTCGCCGACCAGTTGCTGTGCCAGCTGCTCGGCGTCGGCGTCGGCATCCACGTCGATCTGGGTGGCGCGCAGGTGCGGATGCTCGGTGCCGATCACCCGCATCAGACCACGCAGCCCCGCCTGCTGCAGGTTGGGTCGGTCGCCGTCCACCACGGCCAGGGCGTCGCGGGTCACGACGTACAGGCGAGGCGGCTCGCCGGGGGTCTCCGGCAATTCGCGGATGATTCCCACCAGATGCTGCACGTACTCGCGACCGAGCAGTGGGGTCTGGTCCTCGCCTTCGCCGTTTCTCGGTCCCGTCAGGACCACCACACCGGCGAATCCACCGGCACGCAGATGATTTGCAAGCTGTTCCGTGTTTGACGTGTGCTCGGCTTGCTGCGGCCAGCACATGGCGGTGCATTGCGCGCCAAGGTTTTTCAGCGCATCGGTCAACGCGGTGGCCACCTGATCGGCGTTGGTGGTGCTGATCAGCAGCCAGCTTCCGGCATCGGCGTGCTCCACCTCGGGCAATTCTCGCGGCTGCCATTCGATGGTCAGCAGCCGCTCGGCCAGCAGCCGGTCTTTGTTGCCCTTCTCGGAGGCTCCGGTGCCCAGCTGTAAACCCTGCACTGCGAGCATGACTGTTCCGTGCTCGTCGAGCACGTGGATGTCAGCCTCGACGCCGGAGACGTCTGCTTTCGTCACCCGAGTCAGGCAGTAGTGGACGTTGCGGGCAGCACGGTAGGACCGGAGCCGACGGATACCCAACGGCAACCCCAGCGCACCTTCGCCCAGTGCCCGGACCTTCGGATGGGCCTCAACGGACTGGAAACAGGCATCCAGCAGCGCCGGATGCACGCCGTAGGCGTCTTGTTGTGAGCGGATCTGGCGGGGCAGCGCGACTTCGGCCAGCACGGTGTCGGTTTCACCCTCGCCGGTATGCACTGCGCCGAGACCGGCGAACGCCGGACCGTAATGCATCCCACGCTGGTCCATGCGCTTGCGCACTTCCTCGCCATCCTCGCGAGCCGTATGCGCGGCAAGTAGCACGGGAATGTCGTGTGCAGCAGGCTCCTCATCGTCTGCGATATGTAGGACTGCAGACGCCTGCCGCGTTTGCTGGCCCCCCTGAATCGTCTCGACGGTGAAATCGACAACTCCCGGCGAGGACACCGATGCCGAAGCGCCGACCGTGGTCTCCTCGTCGAGCAGAAGCGCCTGCTCGAAGCGGATCTCGCGGACCTCAGCGGCCTCGCCCAGCACGGCCTGGGCGGCGGCTAGCGCCATCTCGCAATACGCGGCCCCGGGAAGTACAGCCACATTGCCCATCTGGTGATCGCCCAGCCATGGGTGGGCGACGGTGCCGACGTCCCCCTGCCACACGTGGCTCTCCGGTTCCTCCTGCAAGCGCACATGCGCGCCCAACAGCGGATGCACGGAAACGGTCAGACCGCCATGCGCAGGCGCCTCCTGACCGTCCCGACTCAACAACAGCTGACGGTGCGTCCAGGTCGGCAGCGGGGCCTCCACTAGCCCGCCATCCGGGCAGAGTACCGAGAAGTCGACCGCAGCGCCCGCGCTGTGCAGATCCGCCACAAAGCCACGCAGCCCGTGCGGGAGTTCCTGCTGGCGGCGCATACTGGCGAGGGCGGCCATCGGCATGTCCACGCCGCGGGCGATCTGCTCGAGGGCGCGGGTCAGAAGGGGATGTGGCGCCAGCTCGGCGAAGACCCTGTGGCCGTCCTCCAAGGCGGCCTGCATCGCCGTGGCGAACCGCACCATGCGACGCACATTGTCCGCCCAATAGCCGGCGTCGAACGCTGGTTGCTCGCGTGGATCGAACAGGGTCGCCGAATAGAAAGGAACTTCCGGCGTCATCGGCCTGAGA
This sequence comes from Candidatus Sericytochromatia bacterium, assembly GCA_050262635.1. Taxonomy (GTDB): domain Bacteria; phylum Actinomycetota; class Actinomycetes; order Mycobacteriales; family Mycobacteriaceae; genus Mycobacterium. The sequence goes on from JBLNEK010000195.1 coordinate 2,737, forward strand.
TCTGCTAGTGCCTCGGTCAGCTCGCCGAGGATCGGATCGACTTGAGGCGAGTGAAAAGCGACATCGGTGGGGACCTCGCGGGCCATCACATCACGCTGCTCCCAGGCCGCGACCAGATCGCGAACCGTCGCGGCGGCACCGGCGATCACCGTGGATTGCGGGGAGGCCACCACTGCCACGACGACGTCGTTGACGCCACGGGCCATCAACTCCGAAAGCACTTGCTGTGCAGGCAATTCGACCGATGCCGTGGCACCTGAACCAGCGGTGCGGCCCATCAGCCGCGACCGGCGGCAGATGACACGTAACCCGTCTTCCAGTGACAGCGCACCCGCGACGACAGCTGCCGCACCCTCACCTAAGGAGTGCCCGATCACCGCACTCGGGCGCACCCCGTATGCCCTCAGGCTGGCTGCCAGCGCGACCTGCATAGTGAACAGCGTCGGCTGGACCCGCTCTTGACCAGTCACGACCTCCGGCGACGACATCGCCTCGGTCACCGAGAACCCGGACTCGCGGGCGATGATTGACTCGGCTTGCGCGACAGTGTCAGCAAACACCGGATCGGTGGCTAGTAGCTGCGCGCCCATCCCCGCCCACTGCGAACCCTGCCCGGAGAACACCCAAACCGGTCCTCGGTCGTCTTTTCCGACCGCGGCCTGATACGGAGTATCGCCGGAGGCCACCTCACGCAAAGCATCGATGAGTTCCGGCCGGCTGCTCGCACTAACGGCGGTGCGTACCGGGCGGTGCGCGCGCCGACGCGCCAGGGTGTAGGCCAGATCGGGCAACGCCACGTCGTCGTGTGCGTGTACCCAGTCGGCCAGCCGGCCGGCGGTGCGGCGGAGTTCGTCGACCGAGGTGGACGACACCGCAAACAGCTGCGGACCCGTCGTCGCCGTTTCGGCTTCCCGGTTGTCTTGTGACTTAGCCTCTGAAGTCCCGGGAGCCTGCTCCAGAATGACGTGGGCGTTGGTTCCCGAGAACCCGTACGCCGATACCGCCGCTCGCCGCGGCGCGTGACCGTTGACAGGCCATGCCGTGTTCGACTGCGGCACAAAGAGATTACTCTTTGCTTGCGCCAACGCATCGGGCAGGCGGGTGAAATACAGATTCTGTGGAACAACACCGCGCTGCAGCGCGAGCACTGCCTTCATCAAGCCCAACGTTCCCGAGGTGGACTGGGTGTGCCCGAAATTAGTCTTCGAGGATGCGAGCGCGCAGGGACCGTCGACACCGTAAACCTCGGCAAGGCTGGCGTATTCGATGGGATCGCCGGTGGGGGTGCCGGTGCCGTGTGCCTCCACCATGCCGACGGTGTCCGCCTCTACACCGGCTGCGGCCAACGCGGCCCGATACGCCGCGACCTGCGCGGGTCGCGATGGCGTGGTGATAGTCACCGTGCGGCCATCGTTGTTCAGGGCTGTGCCGCGGATTACGGCCAAGATCCGGTCACCGTCCCGCAGCGCGTCCGGTAGTCGCTTGAGCAACACCATCACGCACCCCTCGCCAACCGTAAACCCATCTGCCGCAACGTCAAACGCGTGGCAGTGTCCGCTCGGCGACAGCATTCCGCCGGCAGACCCGGCAGAGGATTTCCGGGGATCCAGCGTCACCGAGGCGCCGCCTGCCAACGCAAGGTCGCTTTCGCCCTCGTGCAGGCTGCGGCATGCCATATGGACAGTGACGAGGCCTGAAGAGCACGCGGTATCGACGGTTATCGCCGGACCGTGCAGGTCCATGGAGTAGGCGATTCGACCGGACGCCATGCTGAAGTTGCTTCCCAAGAATCCGTAGGGCCCCTCCAGCGCGTGGGCATCGGCCGCCGCCAATATGTAGTCGCCATGCGTCAAACCCACGTACACACCGGTCCGCGAACGGGCCAAGTGCGTCGGATTGAGACCCCCGTGCTCGACCGCCTCCCACGAGGTTTCCAGCAACAGGCGATGCTGCGGGTCGATCGCGGTGGCCTCGCGCTCGCTGATACCGAAGAACTCGGAATCAAAGCCGGCGACGTCATTGATGAAGGCGCCCCACTTCGACACCGACCGACCCGGCACGCCTGGCTCGGGGTCGTAGTATTCATCGGCGTC
>JBLNEK010000196.1:0-31729 GCA_050262635.1 Candidatus Sericytochromatia bacterium
GCGGGGCGGGCTGCGGCCAGGCCGACTCATCCCAGCCGTGCGCCCAGATCGGCCCGTCGGGGTGGGTCCGGGCGTAGTCGCCGAGCAGGTCGAGGCAGTGCTGACGCGAGGTCGCGCCGCGAAGGTCAAGTCCCGTGAACGTCAGACCGGTGGCGGTGACGTGCACATGGCTGTCGACGAACGCGGGTGCGACGAACGCGCTGTCGAGGTCGACGGTCTCGGCTTGCGGGAACCGGCGACGCCCATCGTCGTCGGTGCCGAGCCACGCAACGAGACCGTCGGCGACCGCCATCGCCGTGGCGCCGGGATGGGTCGGGCTGTACACCCGCCCGCCGACGAGGAGCTGTGTCACCGAGAAAGGGCAGGAGGTTCGTAGTCAACGACACTGATGACCTCGCCGTCGATGTAGGTGCGCCTGCTGACGGCTCGTCGGGCGACGAGCGCTGCGACGATCGGGCGGGCGGCGGCCCGGCCGGGCGGAACCAGCAACAGCAGACCTGCCGCCGTCGTGACGATCCCGGGAATCACGACGAGGAGGCTGCCGAGACCGATGAGCCCGCTGTCGGTGAGCGCGCGCTGCGGGTCTCTGACACCGGCGCGCAGAAGGCGGACCTGCCGCTTCACCTGAGAACCGGCCAGAGCGATGCCGGCGACGAAGGTCGCGAGCACGAGCAGCAACGTCCAGCCGAGACCGACGGTCGATGCGAGCACGACGACCACGGCCAGTTCGACCAGCGTGTAGAGGAGAAACCACACCATACTGGGAAAACGCGTCGGGACGGGCACAGGTTCCTACGCCGGTGTGACCTCGAGGCCGACGTGGACCTTGTCGATGCCGCCGCGGACCAGTGAGTGCGGATAGAACCACCAGGCGTGGTACCAGTAGCGCCGCACGATTCTCTTGTAGACGCCCTGGGTCTGCGACTTCGGCAGCACGCGGGCGACGGCCTCGACGGGCTCGCTTTTCGGCTTGCCCAAACTCCCGCACTTGGCGATGGTCGGCGACCGGCTGCTGATCCGTCGCGGGCCGCCCAGACAGCCGAGGGCTTGGGCTTGCCGTCCTTGGTGAAGGTCGTCAGCAAGATGTACTCGGAGTTGGCGACGTCGTCGAATGTCGTTGCCATCAGGCCGCCTTGAGTTCGAGGCCGACGTTCTTGGACATCCCGCCGCGCAGGTACTTGCTGAACAGGCCGAAGACCTTGCCCATCAGCCCGTACCGCGTGGCGATCGCGTCGTACACCAGACCGTTCTGCGACTTGTCCAAGACGGTCGCGGTGGCATCGACTGCCTCGCCCGTCTGGTTGCCCTTCACGTCGCACGGCGCAAGTGTGACCGCCGGAGTGTTGCGAATTCGCTTGACCTTCCAGGACTTTTCCTCGGTGATCACCAGCAGCCGGTCGCCGTCGGGCGCAGCCCAGATCGGGGTCGGCTTGGGACGACCGTCTTTGGTGAACGTGGTCAGCAGGATGTACTTGGACTCGGCGACGTCAGCGAACGTGGGCACCGCTCCAACCTAACGGTGCTGTCCCGGCTCCCGCGACTTCAACGTTGTGCAGAAGAAGTCCGGGGGCAGGACGCCATCGCGTTGATCTCGACGAACGGGCTCAGCCTTCGAGGTCGCCTTCCGTTTCCAGCAGTACCCTCCTGAGTCCATCGACCGTGTCGGGCTGCGGCCTGGCCCACATTCCGCGGCCGGCTGCCTCGAGCAACCGCTCGGCCATCCCGTGCAGCGCCCACGGGTTGGAGTCGGCCAGGAACTTGCGGTTAACGTCGTCGAACACGTACTGCTCGGTGAGCCGTTCGTACATCCAGTCGGCCATCACGCCCGCGGTCGCGTCGTAGCCGAAGAGGTAGTCGACGGTTGCCGCCATCTCAAACGCACCCTTGTAGCCGTGCCGGCGCATCGCCGCCATCCACCGCGGGTTAGTCACCCGGGCGCGGAACACCCGCGACGTCTCCTCTGACAGGCTGCGGGTGCGGACGGCCTCGGGGCGGGTGTTGTCGCCGATGTAGGCGGCCGGATCGCGGCCGGTGAGCACGCGGACGGTGGCGACCATCCCGCCGTGGTACTGGAAGTAGTCGTCGGAGTCGGCGATGTCGTGCTCGCGGGTGTCGGTGTTCTTGGCGGCCACGGCGATCCGCCGGTACTGGCGAGCCATGTCGTCTTCCGCAGGCGCCCCGTCGAGACCGCGGCCGTAGGCGTAGCCGCCCCAAGCCGTGTACACCTGCGCGAGGTCGGCGTCGGTGCGCCAGGCGCGGCTGTCGATCAGCTGCAGGAGACCCGCACCGTAGGTGCCTGGCTTTGAGCCGAAAACCCTTGTGGTAGCGCGGCGTTGGTCACCATGCTCGGCGATGTCGGCCTGTGCGTGTGCGCGCACGTAATTGTGCTCTGGCGGCTCGTCGAGGCTTGCGGCGAGCCTCACCGCGTCGTCGAGCATCGTGACCACGTGTGGAAACGCGTCGCGGAAGAACCCGGAGATGCGGACTGTCACGTCGATCCGGGGCCGTTGAAGCTCGGTCAGCGTCATCGGTTCCAGCCCGGTGACGCGGCGCGACACGTCGTCCCACTGTGGCCGGATGCCAAGCAGTGCAAGAACTTCGGCGATGTCGTCACCGGCCGTGCGCATCGCCGACGTTCCCCATACCGACAGCCCGACGGACTTCGGCCACTCGCCGTACTCCTCGCGGTAGCGGTTGAGCAGCGAATCCGCAAGCGCCGCACCGGTTTCCCATGCTAGCCGGGACGGCACGGCTTTGGGGTCGACGGAGTAGAAGTTGCGGCCCGTGGGCAACACGTTGACGAGGCCGCGCAGCGGGGATCCCGACGGCCCGGGCGCGATGAACCGGCCGTCGAGCGCTCTGAGCACCTGCTCGATTTCGTGTGCGGTGCCGTCGAGGCGGGGTACGACCTCTGTCGCCGCAAAACGCAGGATCGCCGCGACGTGCTCGTCGTCAGTCAGCGCGTCGACCGCTGCGGCGTCCCAACCGGTCTGTTGCAGCGCGGCGAGCAGCTGACGCGCCTTCTCCTCGGCGGCGTCTGTGGCGGCGCGGTCTGTGCTGTCGTCGGGCAGCCCTAGCGCGTGCCGCAGTCCGCGCAGCGACTGGCTGCCGGCCCAAAGCTGGCGGGCCCGCAGGATCGCCAGCACGAGGTCGAGTTGTTGCTCGCCTTCGGGTGGCTGGCCGAGGATGTGCAGGCCGTCGCGGATCTGCACGTCTTTGATCTCGCACAGCCACCCGTCGACGTGCAGCAGCACGTCATCGAACTGCTCGTCGGCGGGCCGTTCCGTCAGGCCCTGAAGACCTAAGTCGTGGTCGAGCCTGGCGGCCTGCAGCAGCGTCCAGATCTGCTGGCGCACAGCGGGCAGCTTCGCCGGGTCGAGTGCGGCGATGTTGGCGTGCTCGTCGAGCAGCTGCTCCAGTCTGGCGATGTCGCCGTAGGTTTCGGCGCGGGCCATCGGAGGGATGAGGTGGTCGATGAGCACCGCGTGCGCTCGTCTCTTGGCTTGCGTGCCTTCGCCGGGGTCGTTGACGAGGAAGGGGTAGACCAGTGGCAGGTCGCCCAGTGCGGCGTCGGGCCCGCATGCCGCGGACATGCCGAGCGTTTTGCCTGGGAGCCACTCGAGATTGCCGTGCTTGCCAAGGTGCACGATCGCGTCGGCGCCGAACTCGTTGCGCAGCCAGCAGTAGGCAGCGAGGTAGTGGTGGCTCGGTGGGAGGTCGGGGTCGTGGTAGATCGCGACCGGATTGTCGCCGAACCCGCGTGGCGGCTGCACCATCAGCACGACGTTCTCGGATTGTATTGCGGCGATGACGATTTCGTCGCCGTCAACGAACAGCTGTCCCGGCGGCGGACCCCAGTGCTGCTGCACGCCGTCGGTGAACTCGGGCGGCAAGGTGGCGAACCAACGCTGGTAGTCGGCGGCGGACAGGCGGACCGGGTTGCCCTCGAGTTGGCCGGCGGTGAGCCAGTCGGGGTCTTGTCCCCCGCGCTCGATGAGCGCGTGCATCAGCGCGTCGCCGTCGCATGCATCCAGCCCCGGGATGTCGCCGAGCCGGTATCCGCGCCGGCGCATCGCGTCGAGAAGCGCTATGGCGCTTGCCGGTGTGTCGAGTCCGACGGCGTTGCCGATGCGTGCGTGCTTTGTCGGATACGCCGAGAACACCACCGCCACTTTCTTGTCTTCGGGGGCGATGCGCCGTAATCGGGCCTGCCGCAGGGTGATTCCCGCCAGACGTGCGCACCGCTCGGCGTCGGGCACGTACGAAATGAGGCCCTCGTCGTCAATCTCCTTGAACGAGAACGGAACTGTGATGATGCGTCCGTCGAACTCGGGCACGGCGACCTGGGTGGCGACGTCGAGTGGGCTGAGGCCGTCATCGTTGGCCTCCCATGCGGCGCGGGGGCTGGTCAGGCACAGGCCTTGCAGGATCGGGATGTCGAGTGCGGCGAGGTGGGCGACGTTCCAGCTGTCGGCGTCGCCACCGGCCTGCGCGTTCGATGGTGTCGCGCCACCGGCGGCGAGCACCGTGACCACCATCGCGTCTGCGGTCTGGAGCAACTCGATCAGCCCCGGTTCGGCCGTGCGCAATGATGCGCAGTACACCGGCAATGCTCTGCCGCCCGCGTTTTCGATCGCGTGGCAGAGCGCGTCGACGTAGGCGGTGTTGCCAGCCAGGTGCTGGGCCCGGTAGTAGAGCACTGCGATCGTCGGGCCGTTGCCCCGAGGGGTTCTCTCGAGGACGCCCCAGGTCGGGGTGCCGGCGGGCGGCGCGAACCCGAAGCCGGTCATCAACAGCGTGTCGCAGAGGAAGGCGTGCAGCTGTCGGAGGTTCTCGACGCCCCCCTGCGCGAGGTAGATGTGGGATTGCAGCGCCACGCCGGCGGGCGTCGTCGAGTGACCCATTAGTTCGGCATCGGGCGCCTGCTCGCCGCTGACAAGTACAGCCGGGAGGCCGCTGGCGGCGACCGCGTCGATCCCCTCCTGCCAGGAGCGGTAGCCGCCAAGGATGCGCACGACGACGACGTCGGCACCGTCGAGCAGGTCCGGCAACTCGTCGAAAGGCAGCCGCGCGGGATTCGCCCACCGGTACGCCGCCCCGCTGGCGCGGGCCGTGATCAGGTCGGTGTCAGACGTCGACAGCAGCAGGACGGTGGGCTCTTGCACCCGTCATTCCTACCGCAGGAGGTGGTTGCTCTCAGCAGAGCGCGGTCGATGGCCGGCGCATTGTTGTCAGCGTTTCTCGAGTTCGGCGAAGAGCCATCGTTGGCGTCCGATGAGTTTTGGTTCGGTGGTGTCAATGCGCTCCTGAAGGACGTCAAGGTGACAATGCCATCGGGATGAGTCTTCAAATAAATGATGGCAGCGACTGACTGAAGAGCATTTCAAGTAACCCTCGTGAACGGCATGAACAGCCGTAGGCGCGTTCCCGGCCTTTAGACTTCTGCCGTGTTCTCGGAGGTGCGCTATGCGCTGAACGGGGAGTTGCGCGTCGCCTATCGCGCGTCGCGTGGAGGTCCTCGCGACCTCGTGGTTGTCCCGAACTGGTTCACGAACTGCGAACACCTGCCGGAGCTGCCGTCCCTTCAGGGGTGGATTGAGGCGATGACATCGCTCGGCCGACTCATTTTCTTCGACCAGCCGGGCACGGGAGCGTCCGACCCCGTCGCGCCGGGCGCGCTACCGACATTGGAGCAATGGGCCGACAGCATCACCGCAGTGCTCGACGATCTAGAGAGCCGCGAAGCGGTGCTCCTCGCGGTTCCCGGCGCGCTCCCGACAGCAGCGCTGTTCGCCGCGACACATCCCTCCCGCACAGCCGCGCTGCTCGTGCTTGAGGGCAATGCGGATCCGTCGAGCCTCCCTGATCTCGAGGGAGTGCACGCTGCGATGACCGCCATGTGGGGGACGGGAGAGTTCCAACATGTGATGAATCCGGACATGCCCTGGAACGAGGAGATCCGGGCGACATGGGCTCGAATGGAACGCCTGGCGGCGAGCCCAGGAACCGTTGCTCTGATGCTGCGTCTCACCGCGGAACTGAACGTGCGGGCGGTCCTTCCCACCGTCCGTGTGCCCACGCTCGTCCTTCAGCACACCGACAACCCCATCGTCGTGCCGGCGTCGGGCCAGTACGTCGCAGAACACATACCCGGTGCGAAATACGTTGAAATACCGGGGCGCAACATGTACCACATGGTCGAGCCCGACTGGCGTCAGTCGTTTCAGGAGATCGCCGAGTTCCTCACCGGCCAGCAGCCTGACGTTGCCGATGATCGGGTGCTTGCGACCGTACTGTTTACCGACATCGTGCATTCGACGCGGCGCGCGGCGGAGATGGGCGACCGGGATTGGCACGCGTTGCTTGATGCGCACGACGCTGTCGTCCGCGCACAACTCGCCCGTTTCCGAGGCCGCGAGGTGAACACTTCGGGTGACGGTTTCCTCGCGATGTTCGACGGCCCGCAGCGAGCGATCCGCTGCGCCATGGCGATCCGCGACGCGGTGCAAGCGCTCGGCATCCAGGTACGTGCCGGCTTGCACACCGGCGAATGCGAGGTCCGCGGCGGCGACATCGGCGGCATCGCGGTGCACATCGGCGCGCGCGTGAGCGCGCTGGCCGGACCGAACGAGGTGCTCGTGTCCAGCACGCTGCGCGATCTCGTGATCGGGTCAGGGCTCGAGTTCGAGGCGCGCGGCGCTCACCAACTCAAGGGCGTGCCCGGCGAATGGCATCTCTTCGCCGTCGCTTCTGCCGGACGGCGGTGAGGTTCAACCACCGGATGCTATGACGGCAGTCGGCGCCGTGAGCACAGCGGTGGGCAAGCCGTCAATAGGCCGCGGCGGTCGCGGCGGGGTGTCCACTTTCGCCGGATCCGTGCCTTCGTACACACCGTCGAGGTACACGTCGCACCACTTCTTGCCGCTGATGTCCTTGTAGCAACACTTCGAGAAGCGGCTGCCGTTGCTGATGGTGGTCGTATAAGTGCCGTTGGCGGCTGCGCACTCGCTCTTGATCGTCGACTCTGAGAGCGCGAGTGCCGCCGGTGCCGTTATCACAGCCACTCCAGCCGCTCCAGCGGCGACCATCAGTCGAAGCCGGATACGATTCATGGGGTCATCTCCTTCGGTTGGTGGCGAGCCCGGGACGGCCCGCCCTCAGCGTTAAGAGCGACGAACGTTGAGGCGGTGACACTTTTCCCGGCCTCCGCAATCAGGCCGGGCACACTGGGAATTCAGTCGAGGTAGCGCACTCGTCAGTTGTGCGAACGCAGGACTCTGTCGTTGGTCACGTTTGCCCAGCCCCGACATTCCGGCGCCCATGATCGCGACAGGGTCATGCGTGCTAGCCGTACGCGTTGCCGTCCTCCAGTGAGCGCAGTTCTGCGTCGAGGTTCGCTCGCGCCTGCGACTCCCAGCGGCTGCGCGCGAGCGGCGTGTGGAACAACGCCGGCGCGGCCAGCAGTCCGCGCACGACGCGAGCCCGTCCGACGCGGAAGTCGGTGTCGGACACATGCGCGTATTCGGCCCTGACCGCGACGGTGTTCGCCCGATAGCGAGCCGGTTCTGCGCCGAGCACCGCAAGGTCGGCGTCGCAGAGCGCTTCACCGTTGCGGTCGCCGGCGGCAGGGTCGTGTCCGACGGTCACGCGGATCAGCCGGGCCACCTCGGCCACCAGCGACGGCTGCACACCGAGCGCCGCCAGTTCCGCCTCGGCCCTCTGCGCACTGCGCTCCTCGTCATCGGGCCGACCCTGATAAACGGCGTCGTGGTACCACGCCGCCAGCCGGACGGCGTCCGCGTCGTCTGCATGCTCGGCCACTTCCTCGACGTAGGTGAGCACTTCGCGGAGGTGCCCGAGCGCGTGGTAGCGCCGATGCGGTTCCGCCCAGGAGGCGATCAACGCCCGCCCGGTCGCCGCCGCCGTTGGGTCTGCGGTATGCCTTCCGATCAGGAGGTCCCAGGCGCGCACCAGATCTTCGGCATCATCGGCCATGGGCCCCTCGCAGGAACGGCAGCGCAGCGACGACGAACAGGGCGACCGCGGCGGCCGGTGCAGCCAGCGGTAGCCAGGGCAGCGCCGGCGGCAACAGGGTCGCGACAACGCCGACGAGCGTGAAGCCGACCATCCCGAGCACGGTCGGCCGGGTGGTGGTCACCACGCCGAGTGACGCCGCATGCCGCAGCACGAGATACGCCGCCGCAGACAGCCCCGACAGCGCAGGGTACAAACCCGGCGGGTTCGACATCACGACCACGACAATTACCAGCAGCACGGAAAGCGTTGCAGCGGAACGGTATCGGAGACCGACGAGCATTGCCGCGAGAGCGAGTCCGGCCATGACGATGGCGGGTTGGCCGGCACCCACTGCGGCGGCGGCCACCATCAGCAGGCCGAAGGCGGTCGAAAAGACAGGCGCCGCAGGCTGCTTCGACATGTCAGCGCCTCCCCACCGCATGCAGACGGTCGGGCACCAGGCGCATGGTCTGGTCCAGCGTGACGTCGTCCGGCCACGACACGACATCGACGCCGATCACGCTCATGTCGCGGTACATAGCGGATCGCTGCAACGCCCACATCCGCGTGATGATCGGGTCTTGCTTGGTCTCGAACGGCGCGCCGTGCAGGACGTCGACCGCGACGACGGTGTGGCCGCGCTTGCGCAGGTCGATGAGTGCGAGCGCGAACTCGGTGTCCAGCAGCGTGGAGAACGCGACGATGATCGCCCCCGGCGGGATCGCCGCCCGCGGCGCCAATGTCCCAGTGGTGACCTCGAATTCACCTCCGGCGCCGAGGACCGCGTCGAGCACCCGGTAGAACTGCCGCCGTCCGATGTCAGCGCCCAGCCACCGTGGCCGTCGGCCGCCCAGAGCGACGATCCCGGCTCGGTCGCCGTTGCGCAGCGCAGTCTGCACCACCTGCACAGCGCCGCGGACGGCCCGCTCGGTGGCCTCCGTGGCAGGACCTGCCGCTTGCGCGCTCGTGTCGATGAGCACCACCACGTCGGCCGCCCGGTCGGTCAACCGCTCAGTGACGTGCAGGCTGCCGCGCCGCGCGCTCACCGGCCAGTTGACGGTCCGCAGCTGGTCTCCCGGCAGGTAGGCGCGCACGTCGGCGTATTCGACGCCAGGCCCAATGTGCCGGGTCAGATGCGTACCCAACCGGTCCGGCAGCTCCGTGCGCGGCAACGCGGTCGACTGAGGAGGCGCGAGCGGGAACACGAAGATCTCGGCAGCGTCCACCGTGCCGGTCCCCGACAGCAGACCACCGGGGCACACCGCCTCCACGGTGGCCGTCAGCGGGTATCTCCCCCACCTGTCCGCTTGTGCGGTAACGGTTTTCGACCAGGGCGTCTGCTCGTCGACGAGTTCCATGTCCATCCCGGCCGGGGCGCTGAGCGCCAAAGCCGCAGTGGTCTCCGCGGATTCCGATGTCACCCAGGCGCTCGCCTTGACCTGCTCGGACTCGAAGCACCGCAGCAGTCCCGGCTTTCCGTGCACCTCGACCTTCGACGCCGGCCGTTGCCACGGGATCGAGCACAGCACGCCGACCAGCGGCGCCACGAAGGCGATCAGCTGCCAGCGCGACGCGAGAACCGCTGCAGCCAGGCCCATTGCGACGCAGGTCGCCAAAGCCCGCGTCAACGGCGAGGCGGTCCACTGGAATTCGACGTCGCGGCTGCGCTGCGCGCCGCTTGGGATGTCAGTCACGACGACTGCGCGCACGGGGAACCGGCAGCCGCGCCAACAGCTGCTCGACGATGTCTGAGCCGTGGACGCTGCGCACCCACATCTCTGGCCGCAGGCTGATCCGGTGCGCGATCGCCGGAATCGCGAGCGTCTTGACGTCCTCGGGAATCACATAGTCGCGGCCTTCCAGCAGTGCCCGCGCCCGCGACAGTTGGACCAGATCGAGTTCGGCGCGCGGGCTGGCGCCGACCGCTACCTGCGGGTGGTTTCGGGTGGCGCCCGCCAGCGACACCACGTAGTGCAGGATGTCGTCGTGCACGGTGACCTGCTCGACGGATTCACGCATCGCCAGCAGGTCGCTGGCGTCCACGACCTGGCTCACCGTCGGCTGCGCCGACCCTCGTTCGAGGCGGCGGCGCAGCATCGACGTCTCATCCGAGGGTGAGAGGTACTTGAGTTCGAGCTTGATCGCGAACCGGTCGAGTTGCGCCTCGGGCAGTGGGTAGGTGCCCTCGTACTCGATCGGGTTGTCGGTCGCCAGCACGATGAAAGGCGAAGGCAGCCGGTGTGTTTCGCCATCGATGCTGACCTGCTCCTCGGCCATGGCCTCGAGCAGCGCCGCCTGCGTCTTGGGCGGCGTGCGGTTGATCTCGTCGGCCATCAGCAGATTCGTGAAAATCGGGCCGCGACGGAACTCGAAGCGCCCCGACTGCATGTCATAGACCGTGGAGCCGAGCAAGTCGGCCGGCAGCAGGTCGGGGGTGAACTGGACGCGGGTGAAGTTCAGGCCCAGCGCGGCGGCGAACGATCGCGCGATCAGCGTCTTGCCGAGGCCGGGAAGGTCCTCGATCAATACGTGGCCGCCCGCCAGTACCGTGGTGAGAATCAGCCTGAGCGCGAAGCGCTTTCCCACCACCACCCGCTCGATCTCGTCAAGCACCGCCTCGGAGTGGGCGGTGGTGACGGTCGCCGGCATCGTCACACTCGCTCCAATCGTTCGAGTATCTCGTTCAGCGCGCCGCGGCCGGGGCCGGGCTCACGATGACTGCTGCTCGCGACGTTCGACGGATCGACCCACTGCCACAAATCATCCCCGAACACGATCCGGCCGGTGGCCGCAAGCGACGACTGGTCGCGGCCCATGCGCTGACCGGTGGCGAGCATGAATTCCCTCGCCAGCCTTGGCCGTAGGTGCCGGTCCCAGTCGGCGCGGCTGGAGTCGGCCCAGCGGATCATCGACTCGGTACGGTTGATCCAGCGCTTCATCGACTCGGACTCGACCGACGCTGCGTCACTATTGTCGGTCGCGCGAGACCGCTTCATCAGGCGGCGGGATTCCACTAGCACGAACGCCGCCGCGGCCCCCGAAAGCATAAGGGCCGAGCGGTGATCGAGCATCATGAAGGCCACCACCTCGACCGCGATCACCAGGGTCAGCCCCAGTACGACGAACCGGTTCATGCCAGGCTCCGCAACTCGGTCAGCACCTGCTGAAGCGCCCGCACAGCGGTCTCGCGATGCCCTTCGTTCATCACGTGCGGGCTGAACCGCGCCTCCGCGAACAACTCGACGAGGTCGGTGGCCGTCCCGGCATGGATCGCGTTGTTGTTGACCGCCCGGGCCAGCACCTCGGTGGGGGTGTCGGATTCCTGCGGGACGGCACCGGGCGCTTCGGCGAGCGCGTCCTCCATCGCGGCGTAGCAGGCGATGATCGCTTCTCGTGGTTCGCGACTGAGGTCGCCCATCTCGGCGAGTCCGCGCTCCGCCGCGACCGCGAGCGGCGGCGGTGCCGACTCCCCGTCGTCGGCCTCGCCCCTATCCGTGAAGACTGGCTGCGCCTGGGCCGGCCGGTGATTCCGCCGGAGGTTGATCACCATTCCCCCGACCAACAGCACCAGCATGAGCCCCGTCGTCGCGAACATGTACCAGAACAGATCCGACTCGTCCTGCGTCGGCGCGGGATTCGGCGGCGGACTCGGAGTGGGCGTCGCCGACGGTGCGGATGTTGTCGGCGCGGTCTGCTGGACCGGCATCTCGAAGCCAGCGGTCAGCTGAGTGACCAGCACCACGACGACGAGCCAGGCCAGCAGCGCGGCGAGCGCGATCAGCACGATCCGCCACGACAGGTGCCACCGTTCACCGCTGCGCCGCCTCGGTAGCGGATGGAGCGACGGCGCGGACGACTGCGGCCGTCGCAACGTCGCCACGATCGCGATCACGACGATCGCCACCGCGGCGCCGAGCAGCGCCATCACCGCGACCATGGCCGTCGTGTTGTCGGCCGGCGGGTCCTCGGCAGCGTGGTCGCCGGGCAGATAGCCACGCAGCGCGATGCCCACGAGCAGCACCAGCGCGACCAGAGCGCCCGCGCGTCCAGTCGCCCTACCCTTACCAGGCACCATGACCCATCGTGGCACGCGACTAGCGCCTACGGTGAGGGGATGGCCCGCACGCGCGATGCCGACGCCTGCCCCGGCGCGCTGTCACTGCACCGCGCGGCCGACGGGCCCCTGGCCCGGGTGAGGCTGCCGGGCGGCATGATCACCGCGCCGCAGCTGGCTGCGCTTGCCCGCGCGGCAACCGAGTTCGGGGCGCCCGACCTGGAACTCACGTCGCGCGGCAACGTCCAGATCCGCGGCATCACCGACGACGGCGCCGTCGCGCGGGCGGTCGCCGAGGCCGGGCTGCTGCCGTCGGCGAGCCACGAGAAGGTGCGCAACGTGATCGCCTCCCCCCTGTCGGGGCGCGTCGGTGAGCACCGTGATGTGCGCGGCTGGGTGGCCGAACTCGACGCGGCAATCCAGGACACGCCCGCGCTGGCCGCGCTGGGCGGCCGGTTCTGGTTCGGCATCGACGACGGGCGCGGCGACGTGTCGGGGCTGGCGCCCGATGTGGCCATCCATGTGCTCGGCGAGTCGGCGGCCCTGCTGTTGGCCGGGCGGGACACCGGGGTGCGGACGCCGTGGGCGGATGCGGTGGCGACGCTGGTGGCGACGGCCTCGCGGTTCGTCGCGGTGCGCGGGAAAGCCTGGCGGGTAACGGAATTGAGCGACACCGACCCGCTGTTGGAAGGGCTTGCGGTGTCGGCCGAGCCGGGCATGAGATGGCCGCCCGTGACTGCGCCGCCGGTCGGCTGGCTGGCGCAGAACGACGGCCTGGTGACGCTGGGCGCTGCGGTCCCGCTCGGCGTGTTGCCGGCCCGCACCGCGCAGTTCCTCGCCGCGATCGAGAAACCGATGGTGATCACGCCGTGGCGGTCGGTGCTGGTGTGCGACCTCGATGAGGCCGCCGCGGACACGGCGCTTCGGGTGCTGGCTCCGATGGGCCTGGTGTTCGACGAGAGCTCGCCGTGGCTGTCGATCAGCGCGTGCACAGGCAGCCCCGGCTGCGAGCACTCGCGCGCCGACGTGCGCGCCGACGCCGCCTCGCTCGTCGATGCGGGTGGCGGCCGCCGGCGCTACGTGGGCTGCGAGCGGGCCTGCGGCAGCCGGCCCGGAGACCAGGTGCTGGTGGCCACCGGTGACGGGTACCGCCGGACCGTAGGGTGAGCGGCGTGCTGGACTACATCCGCGACCCGGCCGAGATCTACCGCAAGTCGTTCACGATGATCCGCGCCGAGGCGGACCTGGCGCGGTTTCCCGACGATGTCGCCGACGTCGTGGTGCGGATGATCCACACCTGCGGGCAGGTCGACCTGGCGCAGTACATCGCGTTCACTCCCGACGTCGTCACTCGCGTGCGCGACGCGCTGGCCGCGGGTGCGCCGGTGCTGTGCGACTCGTCGATGGTTGCCGCCGGTATCACCCGGATCACCGGAAGCGAGGTGGTGTCGCTGGTCGCCGACCCCCGCGCGGCCGACGCAGCGTCGCGACTCGGTACTACCCGCTCGGCCGCCGCGGTGGACCTGTGGAGGGACCGGATCGGCGGCGCGGTGCTGGCGATCGGCAACGCGCCGACCGCGTTGTTCCGGCTGCTGGAACTCGTCGACGACGGAACGCCCCCACCGGCCGCGGTGCTGGGCGGCCCGGTGGGGTTCGTCGGCTCGGCGCAGTGCAAGGAGGAGCTGATCGCCCGCCCGCGGGGCATCGCCTATCTGCTGGTGACGGGCCGGCGCGGCGGTAGCGCGATGGCGGCCGCGGCGGTGAACGCGATGGCCGGCGGCCCGGCATGACTGGCACCCTGTTCGGAGTGGGGCTTGGCCCCGGCGACCCCGAGCTCGTCACCGTCAAGGCGGCGCGCGTCATCGGCGAAGCCGACGTGGTGGCATATCACAGTGCGCGGCACGGGCGCAGCATCGCGCGCGCGATCGCCGAGCCCTATCTGCGGCCGGGCCAGACCGAGGAGCACCTCGTCTACCCGGTGACCACCGAGACCATCGACCACCCGGGCGGCTATGCCGGTGCGATCGAGGATTTCTACACCGAGTGCGCAGAACGGATCGCCGCACACCTGAACGCCGGCCGTGACGTGGCGCTGCTTGCCGAGGGCGACCCGCTGTTCTACAGCTCCTACATGCACATGCACACCCGGCTGACCGAGCGGTTCGACGCGGTGATCATCCCCGGCGTGACATCGGTGAGCGCCGCATCGGCCGCGACCGCGACGCCCTTGGTGCAGG
The DNA here is from genome assembly GCA_050262635.1 of Candidatus Sericytochromatia bacterium. GTDB lineage: Bacteria > Actinomycetota > Actinomycetes > Mycobacteriales > Mycobacteriaceae > Mycobacterium. Next base: position 14,308 of record JBLNEK010000196.1, read on the forward strand.
GCGACGACGTGCTCGCAGTACTGCCGGGCACGTTGCCGGTGGCCGAGATGGCGCGGCACCTGTCGGACGCCGACGCGGCCATTGTGCTGAAGCTCGGGCGATCGTATCCCGCTGTGCGGGAAGCGCTTTCGTTGGCCGGCCGACTCGACGAGGCGTTCTACGTCGAGCGGGCCAGCACATCGTCCGAGCGGGTACTGCCTGCTGCGGCCGTCGACGACCAGACGGTGCCGTACTTCTCGCTGGCATTGGTGCCGGGCGGACGTCCTCGTCGTGAGGCAGTTGGCGGTGTCGCGGTGGTGGGCCTCGGCCCAGGTGCACTGGAGTGGATGACGCCGCAAAGCCGACGCGAGCTGGTGGCAGCCACCGACCTGGTCGGATACGGGCCGTACCTGGACCGGGTGCCGTTGCGCGGCGGGCAGATTCGCCATCCCAGCGACAACACCGACGAGCCGGCGCGTGCGCGGCTGGCGTGCATGCTGGCCGAGCAGGGCCGTGCGGTCGCGGTGGTGTCCTCGGGCGATCCGGGGGTTTTCGCGATGGCAACCGCGGTGCTGGAAGAGGCCAAGCAGTGGCCGGGTGTGCGGGTGCGGGTCATCCCGGCGATGACGGCCGCGCAGGCGGTTGCCAGCCGGGTGGGTGCTCCGCTCGGCCACGACTATGCGGTGCTGTCGCTGTCGGACCGGCTGAAGCCGTGGGAGGTGATCGAGGCACGCCTTACCGCGGCCGCGCAGGCCGACCTGGTGTTGGCGATGTACAACCCGGCGTCGAAGACGCGCACCTGGCAGGTGGCGGCGATGCGGGATCTGCTCCTGCGGCACCGGGATCCGGGCACGCCGGTGGTGATCGGCCGCGACGTGTCCGGTCCCGACGAGGATGTCAGGGTGGTGCGGCTGGCCGACCTCGACCCGGGGAGCGTCGACATGCGGTGCCTGTTGATTGTGGGCTCGTCGCAGACCCAGTGGTACGACAACACGGTCTTCACCCCGCGCCGCTACCCCTCCTAACTTCGTGACGAATGTCGACTTAAGACACGCCTTCGGCGAAAGAACGTGTCACAACCCAACACTCGACAGCCGTGCGGCGGCCTCGTCGACGGTACTGACCACCGTGATGCCAGGCGGCAGCGGTGGCCGCTCAATCATGATGACCGGGATGTAGAGTGCCGCTGCGGCGTCCAGCTTGGCGCGGGTGTACTCACCGCCGCTGTTCTTCGTGACAAGCACGTGGACGCGGTGCTCGCGCATCAGTGCGAATTCATCGTCGTAGCGGTACGGACCGCGCGACAGCAGCAGCGTGTGGCGCATCGGCAGCAACTCCGGCCGGGGTGCGACGACCACGCGGACGAGGTACCAGGCATCAGACCGCGTGAATGCCCCGATCGTGGAGCGCCCACTGGTGAGAAACACCCGCGAATAATGCGCTCGCTCAATGGTTTCAGCGGCTTTAGCCGGTGATGCGACCCCGATCGCGTCGGTGGAATCCCACGGCGGCCTCCGCAGAACCAGGTGCGGCAGCCCCAGGTCGGCGCACACGTTCGCGGTGCGTGCCGTGATCGTCGCGGCGAACGGATGCGTCGCGTCGACGACCGCGTCCACGTCCTCGTCGAGCAGCCATTGCCGCATCGGCTCCTCGCCGCCGAACCCGCCGATGCGCACCTTCCCGGCAGGCAACGCAGGGTTGGGCACCCGCCCGGCCAGTGAGCTGACCACCTCGACGTCGGGATGCAGCCGATCGGCCAGTTCGCGCGCCTCGGCCGTGCCGCCGAGCACCAGCACACGCATCAGTGCCGCCGACTGCGACGCCGGTGCGGTGAGTACAGGTAGCTGTCGGTGAAGCCGTCCGCCGCGAGCACCTGTCCGACGACGATCACCGCGGTGCGCGTGATCCCGGCGGCGTGCATCTTGGCAGCGATGTCGCCGAGTGTGCCGTACAGCACCTGCTGCTGCGGCCACGTCGCGAAAGCTACCACTGCACATGGTGTTTGGAGCCGGTAACCCCCGGCCACGAGTTTCGGCACTATGCCGTCGATCTGAGCGGCCGCCAGGTGCAGCACGAGAGTCCCCCGATGTGACAGGCTGGTCAGGTCCTCCCCCGGCGGCATCGCCGTCGACAGCGTCGCCACCCGGGTCAGCGTCACGGTCTGCGAGACACCAGGCACGGTGAGTTCCCGGCGCAACACTGCGGCGGCCGCCGCGAAAGCCGGAACGCCAGGGACGATTTCGTAGTCGATGTCCAGCGCGTCGAGACGCCGGCACTGCTCGGCGAGCGCGCTGTAGATCGAAGGGTCGCCCGAGTGCAGGCGCGCGACGTCGTGTCGCGCGGCAGAGGCGGCGACCAGTTCAGCGACGATCTCATCCAGCGTTAGCGGGCCGGTATCGACAACCCGGGCATCGGGCGGGCAGAGCGCGAGCAAGTCGTCGGGCATGATCGACCCCGCGTACAGACAGACCGGACAGCGCTGCAGCAACCGCTGGCCGCGAACAGTGATCAGGTCCGCCGCGCCCGGCCCCGCCCCGATGAAATAGACCGTCACCTCTTCGTCACCGCCCACTGCGTGACGGGCATCCCGGGACGCCAGCCGGTGAACTTGCCGAGCGGCTCGCCGGCGTAGTGCTGGTACCGGCGCAGATGGCCGCCCAGCGACGAATGCCATTGCGCCAATACCGCTTCCGACTCCACCGTCACGGCGTTCGCCACCAGTCGGCCGCCGGCGGGCAGGCGGTCGAAGCAGGCTTCCAGCAGCCCCGCCTGGGTGAGGCCGCCGCCGACGAAAATCACCGACGGGTCGGCCGCCCCCTCGAACTCGTCCGGCGCGGCGCCGCGGACCTCGACCCGCACTCCGAATGCCGCGACGTTGGACCAGATGTTGCTGCGGCGGCTCTCGTCGCGCTCGAATGCCACGGCGATGCAGCCGATCCCGGTACGCGCCCACTCGACGGCGATGCTGCCCGAGCCCGCCCCGACGTCCCACAGCACCTCCCCCGGCCGGGCGCCCAGCGCGGCCAGGGTCGCCGCACGGATCCCATGCTTGGTGATCTGCCCGTCATGCACGAACGCCTCGTCGGGCGGCGACGCGTGGCGTTCGTCCGGAAGGTACTGCACCGCAACGACATTCAAGTCATCGACGTCGTGTCCGGCCCAGTCCCGGGCGGTGCTGTCGAGACGGCGCTCGGCCGGGCCGCCGAGTTGCTCGAACACAGTCAAGAGCGAGTCGCCCCGGCCGTGTTCGGTGAGCAACGTCGCCAACGCCGACGGCGTGGCACCATCACGCGACAAAACCACGGCCCGCCCGCCCCGGCGCACGGCAATATGCGGGGAGGCCGTCACCACGCTGATCACCTCGGTGTCCGCCGCCCACCCCAGCCGGGCACAGGCCAAAGCCACCGAAGAAACGTGCGGCAGCACCCGTACCCGCTCGGGCCCGTACAACCGCACCAAGCTGCCACCGATGCCGTAGAGCAGAGGATCCCCGCTGGCCAACACGTGCACGTCGGCCGGCAATGCGCGCAGGGCGGGCATCATCGGCGACGGCCAGTCGCACCGCTGTGCGGGCACCGAGTCGTCAAGCAGATCCAGTTGGCGGCGCGACCCGTAGACAACCCGAGCGTGGCGCAGTTCGGCGCGGGCCTCGGCGGACAGCCCCGCCATACCGTCCGCGCCGATGCCCACGACCACGATCACGTCGATGACCCTAACGCCGTCGACGGTGTCACACCAACGTACGCCGGTGTTACACTTACCGGGTGCCTACCCAGCGACGCCGCCACGCCATCACCGAAACGGACGACGTCGCATCCGCGCTCGAGGCGGCCAAACAGCGCTGGCCAGAGCTGGCCGGCAGGCCGAGCGAGCTTCTGCGCCAGCTGATCCGAGAGGGCCACAAAGCGATCGCGGCAGACCGGGGCCGCGACGCCCGCATCGCCGCCATCAAGAAAACGAAGGGCGCACTGACTGGCGTGTACGGGCCGGATTATCTCAAAGAATTGCGGGCGGACTGGCCGGCGTGATCGTCCTCGATGCCAGTGTCCTCATAGGCCATTTCGAGCGCGACGATGCCCACCATGACGCCGCCACCGAGCTGTTGCTGGCGTCGGCGGATCACGACTTCACCGCGAGCGTCGTTTCGCTCGCAGAAATCTATGTCGGTGCGGCGCGAAGAAATCGGGTTGCCGACATCGATCGGATGTTGGCGGAATTGGGCATCGAAGCGTCGCCGCTTCCAGCCACTGCTGCCCGGCGACTCGCGGACATCCGGGTTGCAACCGGTCTCAAGTTGCCGGACTGCTGCGTCCTGTATGCGGCTGAACAACTCGGTGCAGCCGTCGCCACGTTCGATGCAGCGTTGGAGGCCGCCGCGAGGCGATTCGGCGTAGCCGTCGCATAGTCACCGCGGCATTCTCCGCCACACCCACCGCGGCAGCAGCCGCATGACGAAGAACATCGGCCGCAGCACCCACGGCACCCAGACCTCACCGCGACCGCGAGCCAGCGCGCGGGCGGTCGCAGCGGCGACCTGCGCCGGGGTGCTGGAGAACGGCGCCGGTGACATGCCCTGCGTCATCCGCCCGATCACGAAGCCCGGCCGCACCAGCAGTAGACGCACCCCGCTACCGAGCAGCGCGTCGGCCAGCCCGCTGGCGAACCCGTCCAGGCCCGCCTTGGCGGACCCGTACACGTAGTTGGCGCGACGCACCCGAACGCCGGCCACCGACGAGAACACCACCAGCCGACCACGCCCTGCCGTCCGCATCGCAACAGCGAGGTGCGTCAGCAGACTCACCTGCGCGACGTAGTCGGTGTGCACGATCTGCACCGCATGCGCGGCGTCCTGCTCGGCACGCTCCTGGTCGCCGAGGATTCCGAAGGCCAGCACCGCGGTGGTGATCGGGCCGTAGTCGGCGGCAAGGGAATCCACCAATCGCCCGTGTGACGCAAGGTCGTCGGCGTCGAACCGGACGACGTGCACGGCCGCGGCGCCGGCCTCCTGCAGCGCCTCCCGTTCTTCTTCGAGCCGCTGCGGGTCGCGCGCGGCGAGGACCACGGACGCGCCGGACGCGAGCCGGATCGCGAGTTCGATACCGATCTCGCTACGCCCGCCGAAGATCACGACCACGTCCGTGTCGCCCACGCCGGAAGACTAGCGCCTGCGCTAGCGTGGTCCCGATGGCAAAGTCGTCGACCACTCGGTTGACCCCTGAAGCGCTGGCCTTCCTGAGCGAGCGCCACCTCGCGATGCTGACCACGCTGCGCGCCGACAACTCCCCGCACGTGGTGGCGGTCGGATTCACGTTCGACCCCAAGACGCACATCGCGCGCGTCATCACCTCCGGCGGTTCGCAGAAGGCAGTCAACGCCAAGCGCGGCGGCATCGCCGTGCTCAGCCAGGTCGACGGTGCGCGGTGGCTGTCGCTGGAGGGCAAGGCCACCGTCAACACCGACGCCGACGCGGTGCGCGACGCCGAGTTGCGCTACGCCCAGCGCTACCGCACCCCGCGTGAGAACCCCAAGAGGGTGGTCATCGAGGTGAAGATCGAACGGGTGCTCGGCTCGTCGGAATTGCTCGACCGCTCGGGCACCTAGACCTCGAGTGTGACTGCGGCGACGCATATGCGGCCAGTCGCGGCGCTGGTTGCACCGTCGACGGGATTCAGATTCGCACCATGGTGAGCTCGTGCGACCGGTAATTGACCGGCTCCGCTCCGTACGACGTCACCACCACGATGTCTTCGATACGCGCGCCCCACCGGCCCGGGAAGTAGATGCCCGGCTCGACGGAGAACGCCATGCCCGGCCGCAGCGGCAACCGGTTCCCCGCCACGATGTAGGGCTCCTCGTGAACCGAGAGCCCGATGCCGTGGCCGGTTCGGTGCACGAAATTCTCGGCGAGCCCGGCCTGGGCCAGGACTCCGCGCGCGACGGCATCCACCTGCTCGGCGGTGACACCGGGACGCACCGCCGCGATGGCAGCCTGCTGGGCCCGCTGCAGCACCGAATATTGCTGCGCCACCGCAGGATCCGGCTCGCCGAGGCTGTAGGTGCGGGTGGAGTCGGAATGATAGCCCGGCTCGTAGAGGCCGCCGATATCGATGACGACGACGTCGCCCACCTGCAGAACGCGGTCCGAGCACTCGTGGTGCGGGTCGGCGCCGTGTGGACCGGAGCCGACGATGACGAACGCCACCTCCGAATGACCTTCGGCAACAATGGTTTTCGCGATGTCCGCGGCGACGTCGGCTTCGGTGCGGCCTGGGGCGAGGAACTCCGGCACCCGCGCGTGCACCCGGTCGATCGCCGCACCGGCCTTGCGCAACGCGTCGATCTCGCTGTGGTCCTTGATCATTCGCAGCTGCCGCAGCACCTCGGTGGCCAGCACCGGCGTGACGCCCAGCAGCTTCGCCAGCGGCAGCAGGTGCAGCGCCGGCATCGAGTCGGTGACTGCGGTCGCGACGCCGGATCCGAGTACGTCGACCACCAATGAGTACGGATCCTGCCCGTCGACCCAGTCGCGCACCGACAACCCGAGTTCGTAGACCGCCGAATCCTTCAGCGATGCCAACTCGAGTCGCGGCACGATCACACACGGGGCACCGACCGCGGGCAGCACCAGCGCCGTGAGCCGTTCGAACGTCTGCGCCCGTGACCCGACCAAATACCGAAGGTCGTAGCCGGGAGTGACGACCAGTCCGGCCAGCCGCGCCGTCGCCGTCGCTTTGGCCGCCTCGTGCAGCCGGCGCGCATAGACGTCGGAGCTGAATCGACTCATCTGAGAAGGCTAACGCGCAGCATCCTCCAACTCGCTCAACGACAGCTCGAGCCCGTCGAGCAGTTTCCACACGTCGGGCACCTGGTCGCGGTCGGCGACGATGCCGATGTCGATGTGGCCGTCGTAGCTCATCACGGTGATGTTCAGACCGAGCCCGTCGGTGATCGCCGAGATCGGGTACTGGGCCATCAGCCGCGCACCGCACGAGTACAGGGGGAACTGGGGCCCGGGGACGTTGGACACCACCACATTCCATGTCGGCCGCCCCACCGAGGACGTCGCCAGCGCGAACGTCGCCCGTGCCGCACGAGTGAACAATGCCGGCGGGATCAGGTGGTTGACGTCGGAGAGCAGGTCGGCCGGCAGGGCGCCGTAGCGTTGCTTCATCTCGACAAGCCCGGCCGCGGTGGCCGTCAGCCGTGCCACCGGATCGGCGATGTGCGTGGGCAGCGGCGCCGCCATCATCAGCACGTGGTTGCCGTACGTCCCGGCTTGCTCCTCGGTTCGCACCGACACCGGAATCTGCGCGACCAGCGGCTGATCCGGCAACTCCTTGTGGTCCAGCAGCCAGCGCCGCACTGCGCCGGCGGCCATCGCGACCACGACGTCGTTGACGGTCACTCCGAACGCATTCTTGACGTACTTGACCCGGTGCAGATCCAGGCTTCCGAATGCGATCCGCCGGCTCGGCGACAGCCGCTGATTGAACGACGTCTTCGGGGCCGGCAGCGGCGAGCGGATCACCGGATGGCTCTCGGGCCGCACCGCCCGCTGCAGGCGTCCGAGCAGTCGGCCCGCCTGACCCACCCCCGGCACCGCTGACAGCGTAGTCTCCTCCAGGTTCGGCAACGCCTGGGGCAGCGACCGCAGCACCCGCAGCGGGTAGCGCTGGAGCCCGAGCACCGCCCGGCCCCACATCTGCAGGGCGCCCGGCGGACGCTGCGATGCCGCGCCGTCGGCCGGTGGTAGCGGCCGACCGTCGGGACTCAGGTCCAGCAGGAACCCCATGATCTCGGCGCCTGACACGCCGTCGAGAAGCGCGTGATGGAGCTTGGTGTAGACCGCGACGTGACCGCTCGCGAGCCCGCTGATCACATACATCTCCCACAGCGGGCGAGCGCGGTCCAGCTGGCGGGAGTGCAGCCTCGAAACCAGTTCCGCCAGTTGATGATCCGTGCCCGGCGACGGCAGCGCCGACTCCCGGACGTGGTAGGTCATGTCGAAGCCGTCGTCGTCCACCCAGTACGGATAGTCCAACCCGAACGGCACCTCGACCAGTCGCCAGCGCAGCGGTGGCAGCAGATGCATCCGCTCCTCGAGCACCTTCATCAGCTTCGCGCACGTCAGCTCCGCACCGGCCGCGGTGCTCGGGTCGTGGATCGCCAGCGCAGCGACGTGACCTGTCCGGCGCCCGTCCTCGATCGCGAGGAACTGGGCGTCCAGACTGCTCAGCTGCTTCATGTCGGGTCCGCCTTCCCGTCGTGCCGGGAGGCTTCCGCGTTGCCCACCGCCGCGGCGACCTCGCGGTTGTGCATCAGCACGTCGTCCATCACCGCGGTCGTCACGGTGCGCATGGCCAGCATGGGCCTCACCCACGCCGGCGCGCTGACCCGGGCGGCGCGGCGCGAGACACCGTCCAGCACCGCAGCGGCCGCATCGCTTGCGGAGATCGGCTTCGTCAAGAACGCGGGCGCGGCCGCGCGAATCCTCGCGGCGTTCTCCTCGGCCAACGACTCGCTGGCCAGATCGGTGTCGATGAAACCCAGATACGCGATGCCTGCCGTCACGCCGTGCGAGGCGAGTTCGACCCGCAGCGCCCGGCTGAGTTGCTCCAGCCCGGCCTTGCTCATCGCGTATGGCGCGGCGAGCACGCCGTTGAAGAACACGTAGATCGAACCGACGAACACGATGTGGCCGCGGCTATCGATCAACGCGGGAAGCGTCGCTCGCGCCGTGCGCCACTGTCCGAGGAGGTCCACCTCAACGGTGTGCTCGAAGTCGACCGGGTCGATCGTCGCGACCGGCTCGGACGGCGGAGCGATGCCCGCGTTGGCGACGACCACGTCGATGCCGCCGAAAGCGGCCAGCGCGCCGTCGGCCGCCTGCTGCAGCGCCTCGGCGTCGGTGACATCGGCTTGAAAGGCGGCAGCACGCGGTCCCAGCGCGTCGGCGAGCTGTTGCAGCGTTTCGAGGCGACGGCCGACCATCGCCACGTACGCGCCGGCCGCATATGCCTGCCGGGCGATTTCGGCGCCGAGCCCGCGCGCGGCGCCGGTGACGAAGACGACCCGCCCGTCGATGTCCAGCCGCGGCCGCTTTCCGAACAGCCCGCCGACGACCGGTAGCGACTGCCCCAGCCGCGTCGCGGCGCGAACCAGCAGTCCGGCGGCGTCGTCGATCATGGTCGGTTGGATTGCCGCCTTCCCGCAGTCATAACCAAAGGACTGTCGTTGCTCAAAATAGGGCCTTTGGCCCCCTGCCATCGGCCGTTCGCGGTACTAACCTCAGGGCTCGCAGATGTCGCGGGGCCGTTCAGAGGGAGTGCAGCCACCATGGATTGGACAGTCGCCGCGATCGCGATCGCCGGAATCGTCGCCCTGCTGGTTTACCTCAGCGACCACCTGAGCGCTCGCTTGCACAAGCCGTGAGCCGGCCGCTGGCATGATGACCGCATGCCGGCTCCGCTGTTGCTGCTCGACGGTGCGAGCATGTGGTTTCGCGCGTACTTCGGTGTGCCGTCATCGATCACCTCGCCCGAAGGCCAGCCGGTCAATGCGTTGCGCGGATTCCTCGACGCGGTCGCGACGGTGATCAAGCGCGAGCGGCCCGCCCGGCTGGTGGTGTGCGACGACTGGGACTGGCGGCCGCAGTGGCGGGTGGCCCGAGTGCCGTCGTACAAGGCGCATCGCGTGGCCGAGCCGAACGATCCCGACGTCGAGGAGGTCCCCGACGACCTGACCCCGCAGATCGAGTGGATCCTCGAGGTTCTCGACGCGTTCGGCATTCCCGTCGCCGGCGCTGCGGGCTACGAGGCCGACGACGTGCTGGGGACACTCGCGGCACGTGAGCGCAAGGACCCGGTGGTGGTGGTCAGCGGTGACCGCGACCTGTTGCAGGTGGTCGCCGACGAGCCTGTCCCCGTCAAAGTGCTGTACCTGGGCCGCGGCCTGTCGAACGCGACGATGTTCGGCCCGGCCGAGGTAGCCGACCGCTACGGCGTCCCGGCGCACCGGGCCGGGCCCGCCTACGCCGAACTCGCGCTGCTGCGCGGTGACCCGTCCGACGGGCTGCCCGGCGTTGCCGGCATCGGCGAGAAGACGGCGACGACGCTGCTGACGCAGTACGGCTCACTGGAGTCCGTGCTCGCGGCGGCTGAGGACCCGAAGTCCAAGCTGCCCAAGGCATTTCGTAAGAAACTGCTCGCGGCGCTGGACTACCTGGAGGCAGCGGGGCCGGTGGTGCGGGTGGCCACCGACGCGTCGGTCAAGCTATCCACGAAGACCGATGCGCTGCCGCTGGCCCCGGCGCATCCGCGAAAGGTCGCGGAGTTGGCGAAGAGGTACGGCGTCGGCTCGCCGATCGGCCGGCTGCAGGCCGCGTTAGACGCCCTGCCCGGGCACTAGCGGTGACTACTTGGGGCGGCCGACCTCGTAGGTGCCGTTGTCGTCCTGGAACGTCACCGTCACCTGCTTGTGCGTACCGTCGACGCTGGCGTCGCAGGTGAACGTGTCGTTCTTCTTGACGGTGGGGTTCTTGCCGCCGTTGCACTTGACGTCGGTGACCTTGTCGATGCCGTAGCCGGTGGTCTGGTTCGTCAGGATGTCTTTGACGCCCTGCTGGGCCTTGTTCACGTCGAGCTTCGTGGTGACGAAGAAGCCGGGCTTCCAGAACCCCATGACGAGCACGACGGCGACGATGATCGCAGCGAGGACCCCGATGACGGCGCCGAGCACCGCGAGCGAAGACTTCGACCGCTTCTCGGCAGTTGCCGCGTCACCGAACGCGGGCGCCTCGCCGTACTGGCCGCTCGGCGGCCCGTACTGGCCCGGCTGCCCGTAGCCCTCGGCCGCCGGGTACTGCTGGCCGTACTGCGGGGTCTGCGGCGTCTGCGGCGCCTGATACGGCGGCATCGGCTGGCCGTACTGAGTCGGCTGCGCCGCGGCAGCCTGGTCCGCCTGGGAATACTGCGGCTGGCCGTACTCCTGGCCCGGCTGGTACTGCGGGTACTGCGGCTGCGACTGCGGTGAATACGCGGGGGGTTGCTGCCAGCTGGCCTGCTGCGTCGGCTCCGACGGGCTCGGCTCCTGCCCCGGCTGGCCGGGGGACCACTGCTGATTGGGGTCGTAACCCTGAGGTCCGCTCATCGTGCTCCCGTTCTCCTGGTCGGTCGATGCCACCGTAGCGTTGTCCCACACTACCCGCCATCAACTGCGACGACGCCGCGCCGGATCTGGTCGATTGCGCGTTTCGCGGAGACGCGCAAGCCCTTGTCGTCGGCGGCGATGCGGATCTGGTCGAGCAGGTCGAGGACCTGCCGGCACCAGCGCACGAAATCCCCGGCCGGCAACGGCGACCCGGTCCCGGTGGCGTCGGAGGCTTCCAGCGCCGCGGTGAGGTCGCCAGTGGTGGCCCAGCGGTAGACCGCGGTGACGAATCCTTCGTCGGTCTCGCGGCTCAACTCAAGGCGGTGCCGCTGTTCGTCTGAGCGCAGCGTGGCCACCAGCCGGCGGGTCTCCGCCAGCGCACGGCGCAGCGCGGCGGTCGGGATCTCGCCTGCCCGCGGCGGCGGACCGTCCGACCCGCGCGACTCGTACACCACGGCCGATACGACGCCCGCGAGCTCGGCCGCGTTGAGGCCGTGCCACACTCCGCCGCGCAGGCACTCTGCGACCAGCAGGTCGCTCTCCGAGTAAATCCGGGCCAGCAGCCGGCCGTCGGCGGTGACCCGCAACACGCTGTCGGACGTCTTGATGTACCTGCGCTCGGTGAGCAGCGCGACGATCCGGTCAAACGTGCGGGCCAGCGAGTTGGTGGCCGCCGCGACCTTGCGCCGCAGCTCCTCGTTCTCCCGTTCGAGCCGCAGGTATCGCTCGGCGACGCGGACCTTGGCCTCCCGGTCGCCGATCCGATGGGCGCCGTGGTGACGGATCTCGTCGCGCAGCATCCGGACTTCGACGTCCGCGGAAGTGACGTCTTGAGAGATCTTGTCGCCGCGGCGCTTTCGGCTTGGAACCGGCAGCCCTTCGGCGGCTGAGCGCAGCGCCGACGCCACGTCGCGACGGACCCGCGGCTGACGGTGCTCGACGCGCTTCGGCAGCGTCATCGACCCCAGCGGCGCCGGGGCATCGGAGTAGTCCGCCGACGAAATCCTTCCCGCCCAACGGTTTTCGGTGAGAACCAGCGGTCGCGGGTCCGTCGAGTCGCGGTCGGGCTCCAGCACCACCGCCAGGCCGCCGCGGCGGCCGTGCGTGATCGAGATGATGTCTCCGCGGCGCAACGACGACAGCGCGTCGTTGGCGGCCTGCCGTCGCTGCAGCCGCGACGAGCGTGCGTGCGCCCGTTCGCGCTCGCCGAGTTTCACCCGCAGCCGGGCATACTCGACCACGGACTCGTCGTCGAGTTCGTCCACCAGTTCGCGCATCAGCTTCTCGTTGCGCTCTGTCGCCCGCACCAAGCCGACCACCGACCGGTCCGCCTGGTACTGCGCGAACGAGCGCTCCAGCAGTGCGTGGGCCTGCTCGGGACCCATCTGCGACACCAGGTTGATCGTCATGTTGTACGACGGCGCGAACGAGCTGCGCAGCGGGAACGTGCGGGTGGAGGCCAGCCCGCCCACCTCGGCGGGATCGATGTCGGGTTGCCACAGCACGACGGCGTGGCCCTCGATGTCGATGCCTCGGCGGCCTGCCCGGCCGGTCAGCTGCGTGTACTCGCCGGGCGTCAGCGGCAGATGCTGTTCGCCGTTGAACTTCACCAGCCGCTCCAGCAGCACGGTGCGGGCAGGCATGTTGATGCCCAACGCGAGTGTCTCCGTCGCGAACACCACCTTGGTCAGCCCGGCGGTGAACAGCTCCTCGACGGTGTGCCGGAAAATCGGCAGCATCCCGGCGTGGTGTGCGGCGATGCCGCGGACCAGCCCCTCGCGCCATTCGTGGTAGCCGAGCACGACGAGGTCGGCATCGGACAGATCCGCGGTGCGCCGCTCGATCACCTCGACGATGCGGCCGCGCTCGTCGTCGTCGGTGAGCCGAAGCGATGAGCGCAGGCACTGGCCTACCGCCGCGTCGCACCCCGCCCGGGAGAAGATGAACACGATCGCCGGCAGCAGCGCGCTCTGGTCGAGCACCGAGATCACGTCGGGCCGTGACGGCGTGCGGTACAGCCGGGGGCGCGGGCCCCGGCCCCGGCCCCGCGGCGCCGCATTGAGCAGCCGGTCGGCTTCCCGGCGGTTAGCGATGTGGCGCAACAGTTCCGGGCTGACCAGCGTTCCGTGCCCGGCCTCGTCGTATAGGTCGAACAGCCTCTTGCCCACCAACATGTGCTGCCACAGCGGCACCGGCCGGTGTTCGTCGACGACGACGGTGGTGTCGCCGCGCACCGTCTGGATCCAACCGCCGAACTCCTCGGCGTTGGAAACCGTGGCCGACAGGCTCACCAGACGGACGTCATCGGGCAGGTGCAGGATCACCTCCTCCCACACCGCACCGCGCATGCGATCGGCCAGAAAGTGAACCTCGTCCATCACCACATGCGAAAGACCTTGCAGCGCATGCGAATCCGCGTAGAGCATATTGCGCAGCACTTCGGTGGTCATCACCACCACCGGCGCGGTCGGGTTGACCGACACGTCACCGGTGAGCAGCCCGATCTTCTCCGGGCCGTAGCGGGCCACCAGGTCGGTGTGCTTCTGGTTGGACAGCGCCTTGATCGGGGTGGTGTAGAAGCACTTGCGGCCGGCCTGCAGCGCGAGGTGCACGGCGAACTCCCCCACCACCGTCTTGCCGGCGCCGGTGGGTGCGCACACGAGCACCCCGTGGCCGCCTTCCAGCGCCGAACACGCCTTCACCTGGAACGAATCCAGCGTGAACGGCAGAAGCGCGGTGAACTGCGCGAGCTGGGCGGTCATGGGCGGTTAGTCGGTGTCGATCCGCGACGGTGCCGGTACCGCCTCCGGCTGTTCGATCGGCGCCGCCTCGTCGTCGGGAATCGCGGACTGTGCCTCTCGCTTGGCCTTTCGCTTGTCGTGTAGCCGGGCGACCTGGATGGCGAACTCGAGCAGCACGGTGAGTGCGAGCCCCAGCGCGATCATCGAGAACGGGTCCGAGCCGGGCGTGAAGATCGCCGCGAACACGAACACCGCGAAGATCAGCCCGCGCCGCCAGGCTTTGAGCCGCTGGTAGCTCAGCACCCCGGCGAAGTTGAGCATGACGATGAGCAGTGGGAACTCGAAACCGATGCCGAAGACGAGCAGCAGGTTGATGAGGAAGCCGAAGTACCGGTCGCCAGACAGCGCGGTCACCTGGACGTCGCTGCCGACCGTCAGCAGGAAGTACAACGCCTTGGCAAGTACCACGTAGGCCAGCACCGCGCCGGCGACGAACAGCATCGCGGCCGACACCACGAACGCGACCGCGAACCGGCGCTCGTTCTTGTACAGCCCCGGTGTGATGAAGGCCCACAGTTGGTGAAACCACACCGGGCAGGCCAGCACGATGCCCGCGGTCAGCGCGACCTTCAAGCGCAGCAGAAACTGGTCGAACGGCGCCGTCGCCAGCAGGCGGCACCCCTGACCGCTCGTGATGTCGGCGCGAGCCGAGTCGGGCAGCGCGCAGTACGGCCCGCGCAGCAACTCCCCCAGACTTTCCAGCCCGAAGAACGAGTGGGTGTACCACACGAAGCCGACGATCGTGGTGAGCATGACGGCGGCCACCGAGATCAACAGGCGCGTGCGCAACTCGGTGAGGTGGTCGACGAGAGACATCGTCCCGTCGGGATTGGTGCGGCTGCGACGGTTACGCGGGTTGAGCCGCCGCAGTAAAGCGGGGGTGCGCAGCGTCAGGCTGACCGTGCGTCCGTGGATCCGGGCGAGGCTGCCGGCGGATCAACCCGCTCGGACTGCACAGCGGTAGGCGGAGCAGGCTGGGTGGGGTTCGCGTCTGTCTTGCCCTCGTTTTGCAGCTCGCGGACCTCCGACTTGAAGATCCGCAGCGACTTGCCCAGCGAACGCGCCGCGTCGGGGAGCTTCTTCGCGCCGAACAGCAGAACCAACACGACGATGAGGATGGCCCAGTGCCACGGACTAAGACTGCCCAATTCGGTTACCTCCAGACGTCCCCTCGATGCTACCCCAGAGGCTGGGACTCATACGCCTGCAGCGCCGTCGCGGCGGCACTGCGCACCCGTACTGCCAGCGACGACGGTGCCAACACGGTGACCGCCGCCCCGAAACCGAGCACCAGCCGGGCCATCCACTCCTCCGACGCGTACGTCATCTGCGCCTCGCAGGAGCCGTCGGGCAATTCGCGCACCACCCGTATCGGGAAGTAGTCGAACATCCAGGTCGCAGCGGGCTCGATGCGCAGTGTCGCCGACGGCAGCGACGGGTCCGCGTCGAACAGCGACGTGTGCGGGCCTTCCGCGACGGCCAAGGGCGGTGGCGCCGACGGCTCGTCGAGCACCTCGGCCGAATCGATGCGGTCGAACCGGAACAGCCGCACGCCCTCGGCGCTGCGGCACCACGCCTCGAGGTAGCTCTGGTCGCCGACGAACAGGATGCGGATCGGGTCGACGACCCGGTGCGACGTGGTGTCATGCGACGCGGCGTAGTAGTCGAGCGCGACCGCGCGGTGCAGCCGCAGCGCCTCCCGGACCGCAGAGGCGGCCGGGCTTTCGTCAGCGTCCGCCTCGTCGGGCATGGCCTTGTGGCCGATCGCCCCGGCTGCCGACTCGATCTTGGCGATCGCGCTGCGCGCAGCCTCCCGGTCGAGTACGCCCGGCACCTCGACCAGGGCCCGCAGCGCGACCAGCACTGCGGTCGCCTCGGGCGATGTCAGCCGTAAGGGCCGGTCCATCCCGGCCGAGAAGATCACCTCGATGCTCTCTTCGGAGAACGCGAGGTCGATGAGGTCGCCCGGGCTGTAGCCGGGCAGGCCGCACATCCACAGCTGGTTGAGGTCGGTCATCAGCTGCTCGGTGGTGACGCCGAGATCCGCGGCCGCCTCTTCGGCGCTGATGCCCGGGTTGGCCTGGAAGTACGGGACCATGTTGAGCAGCCGGACCAGCCGCGTCGACAAAGAACTCATGCGCGATTTGGTCCGCTTCTCGTTTGAAGGCTCACGCGCTCACCTCGCCTGCTTGTGCCCGCAACCGCGCGATCACCTCGTCGCGCAGTGACTCCGGTTCCAGCACCACCGCATCGGCTCCGTGCCCGGCGACCTCGCGGGCCAGCCGGTCCACCGAACCGATGTCGATCGCGACCACGTCGCCGTCGCGGCCGCCCAACGCCATCCGCTCCGCAACGGCGCCGGCACGGCGCAGCGCGGTGGCGCGTCCGTCGGCAACCCAGATCCGAGCCTGCACGCCGGTCGGCGCTTCGCCCACCGCTTCCGCCACGATGTCGCGCAGGTCGACGTCGTCGGGCTTGTGGACGGCGCCGACCGGCCCGATCGGCGTCACCTCTGCGCCGATGCGCGACAACCGGAACGTGCGCACCGCGTCGCGGTCGCGGTCCTTGCCAACGAGATACCAGCGGCCCCGGTCGGTGACCACACCCCACGGCTCGACGGTGCGGGTGGTGTAGGGCTCGACCCGGGACGGGCGGTGCTGGAACTGCACCGCTTGGCCAGAGTCGATGGCGCTCAACAGGATTGGCAGCACCGGCTCGGAACCGCGAATGCCCGGCAGTGCGGCAGCGGACGTGATCGACACCGCGGCGTCGGGCACGTCCACGTCGACACCCGCCGCGCGCAACTTCAGCAGCGCGCCCTGCGTGGCGGTGATGAGCTCGGGCGACTGCCACAGCTGTACGGCGATCGCGACCGCGGCGGCCTCGTCGGCGGTCAGCTCGATGTCGGGCAGCGCGTAGGCGTCCCGCTTGATGCGGTAGCCCTCGGTGGAGTCGAGCTTGCTGACGCGGCCGGTCTCCAGCGGGATGCCCAGATCGCGTAGTTCGTTTTTGTCGCGCTCGAACATCCGGGAGAACGCGTCGTCGCTGGGGCACTCGGCGTAGCCTAGGACGGTCTTGCGGATCCGTTCGGCGGGCAGATAATTGCGGGTGGCGAGCAGCGCGATGACGAGGTTCATCAACCGCTCGACTTTGGAGATCCCCACGGTTGTCAGCCTAATCGGCGTCGAGCGTGGGGCTTATGACCCAAAGGCGGGCCCAAATCGTCAATACCCCCCGCGCTCGGCGCGTGTGCACTGCTACATGCTGGCGATCAGGCGCTTGACCCGCTCGTCAACCGACCGGAACGGGTCTTTGCACAGTACGGTCCGCTGTGCCTGGTCGTTGAGCTTCAGGTGCACCCAGTCGACGGTGAAGTCGCGGCCGGCTTCCTGTGCGGCACTGATGAACTCGCCGCGCAGCTTGGCCCGCGTGGTCTGCGGAGGCGTGTCGACCGCCTCTTCGATTTCCTCGTCGGTGGTGACGCGCGCGGCCAG
>JBLNEK010000197.1:0-20296 GCA_050262635.1 Candidatus Sericytochromatia bacterium
AACCGGCCCCGCGCAGCCGATAGGAGAAGCGGCCGTGGCCGGACTGGCTGGTGTGGGCGCCGACCGCCCGCGACACCCGCGCGTTCATGGCGCTGATGGCCATCGCCCAGCACCACGGCCGCCCGCACCTGCCCCAAGACCAAGCGTGGATCGAGTCGTTGTTCGGCCACATCAAGGCGGAGTGGCCGCACCGGGAGACCATCACCGACCCGTCCCTGCTCGAAACCGAACTCGCAAGAGTACGAACGGAATACAATTCCGTTAGGCTGCACGAGGCGATCGGCTACGTCACTCCCGACGATGAGCACACCGACCGCGGCGAAGCCATCCGACAAGCCCGCCGCGACGGACTCGACCGCGCCCGGCAGCAGCGACTCGACTACCATCGCCGCACCAGCACCAACCCCACCGGGAAGACACCATGAACTGGGTAATTTCTCACGCCATCTCTGCGGTTAAGTCAGAAACGCCTCAAACGAGGGGTCCCGCAGCCCAAATGGTCGAAATCAATTAAGCGTGTATTCGCTTTCTAGGCCGATCTCTAACGAGGTGTTCGGGGCGTGCGATATTGAGCGTAATTGATCCCGCCCGGACGTAAGTCGGGTATGCTCGGGCGGCCATGGCCGAGTGGTTACTCCTGTTACTTCTCGTTCCGGCGATCGTCGTGCCGGTCGTGTTCCTCTTTGGCTGCGCCGGCTGTGAGTTCGAGCATGGGAGGCTTGGCCCTCCCTACATTGAGTCTGCGTCCGGCAAGAGCGAGAGCATCATCACACTGAGGTGGGCGGGCGCGGGGGACGCAACAAAAATCGAATTCGAACGAACAAAACTCGGCGCGATGGACCAGCCTGTCGAGTCGCCGCATCCGTTTGAGAAGACGCCGTCGGAAACAACCTTCGACGATCCGGGGCTGGCGGCGGCGACGAAATATCGGTATACAGTGCGAGCCGTTTACAGTGATGGCGAGACATCGGCCTGGTCCGAGCCGGTCAACGGCACCACCCTTGCCCTTCCGACACCCACCACACATCCAACCTTCGACGTATCCGGCACCGGGGCTACCGATTCCGGCTTCAACGGCGCGACCGCGACGTGGACTCACACGGCGTCCGGTAATTCGAGGGCCGTCCTACTTGGGTTGCGGTGGGCACATACTGGCCCACTCATCAATCCCCAGGCCCCCGTGCGCACGGCGACATACGGCGGGGCCACCATGCAATCGCTCGGTGTCTTCGGCCTCAACAACGTATCGCTTACCGCTGTAAACGGCGTTTACCACGAATTCTTCCGTTTGCTCAATCCGCCGGCGGGTCCGCAGGCGGTCTCGATCGCTGTTTCCCGGAGCGGCGCCTCCATAAATATCAGTGGGAACTCTGTTTCCTACGTCGAGGTGTCCGTTTTCGGTCCCGTGTCGTCGGTCGCCGGTAGTGAAGCTGGCACATCGCTACCGCCGCAACCGCAGACCGTCAGTTCGGCCACAAATGAGACGGTTGTTCAGATGTTCAATACCGCATCAGGCGCAATCACCGGCTATAACCAGACATTGCGTGTCGACGACGGTGCCAATGGCTTCGTCATCGGTGATGCACCGGGCGCCGCTACCGTGACATTTACCGCAAACCGAGCCGCCGGTGTCGACTATGCCGGTCTGGCTGTCCGGCTTATGCCTGTCTGACGCGTTTTTGGGGCGACGGACGCACGGCCTCGCCCCAGCAATGTCCCGATAGCCGGCTGCTCGTGATCTCTGGGCCGAATTGGCTTCGGCATAGCGATTGCCTTCCTATAATTCGAATCACAGAATTCAACCGCTCGAGAAATCGAAGTCAGATAGCCCATGGCCAATTCTCTGACCGGCGATTACGAAGCCGTCGTGCAGATCGCGATTCGGCAGATCAACGGACTTCTCGCCACTCTCCACCAGAACGCCGATGACGACGCGCCGCTAAAGCTGCTTCACAGCACGAGTGTGCGCATTGGCGTCCCTCCCCGCAGACGCCCTGATGTCGACGCCTTCGGGGATTGGGTGACTGCATACCAGAAGGCTCGCCCTGGCCGCGGCCTCGATGATCTTCGCACCCAGTTGACCTCCACCGCGCCCCCCGGCGCCGCGAAGGTGTTGGCGGACGCATTCGCCGCGTTTGTGGACGACTTGGTAATCCAACTGCCTCCTGATGTGGTGCGCGGCAGAGCGAAACTGCAGGTGTCTTCTCTCACGATCACCGTGCCGTCGGGTTCGTCGACCGAGATCACCGCTCACGCACACGTCCGAGCGCAGTACTACCCCGATCCCGCTACGACCGATTTGCCCGCACCGGTCCATGGCGAGGTGCGCGCCACCTTCGATGTCAGGAGGGACCCGTACCCACGGGGACGTCGGCTGCTGATCCGGCCCTCGGCCCAGGACGCCAAGATCCAGTTCATCGCGGCGCCAGGAAGCGGATTGACGTCAACAGATGAGAGCAGGATCGCGACCGAGGTTCGCAAAGTTCTTCGCGAAGGTCTGAGAATGCCTCCCATCGACCTGCCTGCCGACTTTTTGTTCAGCGATTTCAAGGGTCTTGGATCCGGTTCCAACCAGGTCATCGCCTTACCATTCCAATTGTCAGGTGCCACTTCACCTTCCAACGGCATTCAAAGCCTCGCCCAATCCTTCATCGGCTCAAGTGGATTCGGCTTCGGGGTCAGTAGACAGTACGTCAACAGCCTCATCGACCTCGAAGCGATCCGTCAGGGGATGGCAAGCCAATCTTTCAAACTCTTGGGTGCGACATACCATCTGCGCTTCAGCTCCGGCCCGACCTTGACGTTCAAGAACGGCACTATCGAAATTAGCGGTCGTGTCGAGGTGGAAACCAACACGTTGTGGGCACCGAACGGGTACGTCCAGTTCAAGCAGCTAGTCAGGCTCGTCTTGGATCCCCACTCCCAGGTGATCACCCTCCTACGCGCGGCCCCGGCCGATGTGGATGAGTCATGGTTCATTCCTCACGGCACCGCCTTCAACCTCGTGACATCCGAGGTCATTAAGGCGCTGGATGAAAACAACCCAACAGTCAGGCGCACTTTCGACGATGCGAGAAGCGCACTCAACAAAGGGCTTAACACATTCGATAGCGCTGCGGCGGCGCAGTACACGGCCGTCTTGATCACTGCCGACGGTGTCTTGACCCGAGGCGAGATTCTCAGCCCCGCCCGCGGCCGGCAGCGACGCCGCGCACCCGTCGTTGAGATCGCGGAAACGCATCAGGGGGCCGCGTTCACGGCGTTCGAGAGTTGGATGCCTGCCGGGCGCATTGATCGTTTTGTTTGGACGTGGGTGGAGCCTTTGGGGCTCGGCAGCCTCTCAGGCGTGACAAAAACCGCCGTGGACGAGCACCGCTTTATTCTTCCCAAGCCAGTTAGTGTCACCCACGTAAGTCAAATCTGCCTCCGCCTCGAAGGCATCCAGATCATGTCGTCAGGGCAGGCGGTCAGCACTGCGGGTGGTACGACATGTCAGGTGGCGGAGCCCGAATTCGGGATCGACATTCCCTCTTGGTTGGAGCCGCTAACGACCCCGCTTTGGAAGCCGGACCTCGCTGACACCGACACTTTGAGGGAGGCAATCGCCGGCAACCTGAGCGTGCAAGCGAATTTTTCTCTGCACACCCAGCCACTGCGAAATGCATTGGTGTACTTCGTGGACGGCCGCGGGGATCGGCCGCTTGACGGGCTTATGGCCGTGCTGGCTCAGACACGCAATACCGCGTGGCTCGTGACCACCATCGTCTTACCGGCCGGCAGCTTCGACACATCTCGGAGCGAACTCGAAAGCAGGCTGGGCGTCCCGCGCGAAAGCTTCCCCACGCCACTGCTCTACACCGAGGACGACGAAGGCGGCTGGACACGAACATTCGGGGTTTCCCAGACGCCGTCGATCTATCTGATCAACGGCAGGGGTGAGTTCGTCTGGAAGCATGAAGGTGAGCCGAACCCCGCGGCGGTCGCTGCCGCACTGAGCGAGTACGTGGTTCCGTCCGAGCGATCACTCTTCCGTCCCCTTCGGCTGACTGTCTCACCAGGCGATGCCGCGCCGGATGCCGTGTTCGAAGCTGGTGATCAGCAATATGCGCTGCACCGCCTGCGCGGCCGGGACGTTGTTCTGAACTTTTGGCAATCGTGGTCAAGGCCGTGTCTCACGGAACTGCAACGGCTGCAGCGTCTGCATCAGGAAGGCGAACAGGCGCCCGCCATCATCGCTTTTCACGGCGGTTCCAACAGTGGGGCGCTCGATGACGTTCGCAAGCGCCTCGGCCTGTCGTATCCGCTCGTGCACGACTCGCAACAGCGGATCGCCCGAAAATATGGCGTACGGTGCTGGCCTACCACGATCAAGATCGGTGCCAACGGACGCGTGGATCACATCCAATATGGAACCGCGCATGAGCACGAGCACACTCGAGCCGGCAATGAAACTGAAACGGCGGTGTGATTAGCGGGATGATGCCACTGGCGTTGACAGCAGTCGTGGTGCTTGTGGCCGATCAGGCCGTCAAGCTTCTGCTTCGACGCACCGGCTTGTTCGAAGGTGTGCGGTGGGGACCGTACGGAAGTCTGCGAATTGTCGCGGGTCGCTTATGGCTGCATAGGTTCACGCGGGGCCCGAATCCTTTGTGGCTGTGGGTGCCATCGGCCGGCGCGTTGGTGGTCGGCAGCGCCTGGATACCCTCGGCCGGCGTGTTCGTCGGCCTCCTGCTCGGTGGCTCACTCAGCAACGCTGCGGAACGCTCACTGCGAGGTTCGGTCACCGACTATGTGTGTGTCCGCTTCTGGCCTGCATTCAATCTCGCTGATGTCGCGCTCGCCGCTGGTGCGATCGGGATCGTAATAGAGCTGTTGAGGACCATCGGTGAAACCGTGGCCTGACGTGAGCGCGCCGATGAACACGCCTCCGGTGCAGATCGGCTTTCCTCGGTTCTTCACATGTGCCGGGCGTCTCGTCAACTCGTACAAGATCTTTCTGTGCGTTGGCATCTGTGTTGGCACGCTCACGACAGCCGCAATGGCCGATGCGACCGGGCTGTCTCCACTGCGCATCGGTTTGGCGGCGATGGTGTCCGGGCTCGCTGGGTTGATCGGCGCACGAATGTATCACCTGCTGGTCCATGCGGCCGTCTACGTCAAATCGGGCCCGCCACGCGCCTTGTGGGACACCACGGCCGGAGGCTTGAGCGTCTTCGGCGGGCTACTCACATTCGTCCCGGTCTCGCTCGCTGCAGCCGCACTGGTGCACATTCCGGCGGTGATGTTATGGGATCTCCTGGGGATAGGCGTGCTTGCCGGTGGCTTCTGGATCCGGCTGGGATGCGTGTTCAACGGCTGTTGCGCGGGACGCGAAACTCATGCACGGCTCGGCGTCCGCCTGCACGACACACGGTTGGTGATCAAGCGACGCATCCCCGTCCAGCTCTTGGAAATGGCATGGTGGATTCTTGGACTTGCAGCCTTCCTCACCGTGTGGCCGCTGAAGCTCCCGCCGGGTAGTTACGCGTTGGCCGTCTTGGCGTGGTACGGCCTCGGACGCTTTTTTCTCGAGCCGCTGCGCGAACGGCCCGTTGTTGTGTGTGGTCGGGTGCGCATCAACCAGGTAGTGGCTGCGCTGATCTCGTTGGCTGCCGGCACTGCACTGGTCTTCTTAGGGCGGTGATGCGCCCCCATGGCAGCACGGTCGTACGGCAGCCACTGCAATCCGAGTCGGTCGCAGTTCTCGGCGACAACTTCCTGGGGAGAGTCCAAGCGAATTCCGTTGTAGGAGTAGCGGCCTGATCCGGCCACCGAACCAACTTTTCCCTCACTGATCGAGCGACGCCACGCGATTTTCTCCTTGTGGCTCATCCGGGCCGTGTAATGGCTGAGGTCGCGACCATGAGCCCTAAGCTAAGCGGATTTGCCCGCGAAGGTAGAACGATTCGCCCTGAGGACGTCACAGAGCTCCACTTCAATCTGATGGAGGTGTGCGGCCTCCTTCATGACGCTTCGGTCGGTCGTTTGGGACCTGAAGCGCGTTCGGAGGAGGAGGAGCTGCTCCGAACGAGGCTTCGTACGACATCTACAGCGACGAAACGCCGGTCGCTACCCTCGTGCGGATTCCCGGCCGCGACGCCGATCCCGTTCCCATCGAGTTGTGCGAAGGCGATATTGGTCAGCACGGCCCGCCCCCGCCCGGCTGGCAAATAGTCGTCGGGGATCCCCCTCACGATCAGGGCCTCTGCGACGACTGGCTGTCGTCGTTGCACAACGCCCGCCAGACAACAGTTAGCGGCTACGCGTACTGTCTGGCCCCGCTACGGGAGCAGCACGGGCACTTGCCCGCGCAGAAGCTCACCCGGCCAGGCCTCGACAAACTGTTGATCTCGCTGCGGGATGGCGGCACGAAGACCGCCAAGGGCCGTACCCGCAGGCCGTGGTCGCCGCGATCCCTGAACGCCGCTATAGACGCGTGGCGGCTTGTGCTGGACTACGGATGTGACCGCAGGGAGTTGTCGCATAACGTCGCCGCGTCGATACGCAAAGTCGCGCGCGTTCGGCGCGAAATGGACACCTACACGCCGGACGAAATCCGTAATGTACTGCGCGCCGCCGACAAGGACCGTAATGGACACCTTTGGTACTGGCGCTGTCTGGCCTGCGCCGGGGGAGATCGCCGGGTTACGTTGGATCGATATCGACTTCGACGCCGGCACGCTCACTGTTGCGCGCAGTCGGGTAGAAGTCGGCACAACGTCCACCGTGGTGGAGAACGAACCCAAGACAGCGGCCGCTCGGCGCACACTGCCGCTCGACAACGGCCTCCTGGCCGTGCTGCGCCGGGCCTGGGCCCGGTACGCGCAAGAGAAGCTGGCGCTGGGGGCGGCACACGCCGACAGCGGCTACGTAGCGAGCACCGAGGCCGGCCATCCGTACACGCCAGGTGCGCTGACGCACATGTGGCACGACCTGGCGTTCTCGGCGGGAGTGCGCCGTATCCGGTTGCACGACGCCCGGCACTCGTGCGGGACGGCGCTGCATCTGCGTGGGGTGCCGCTGGCAGTGATAGCGAAGTGGCTCGGGCATTGCCGACCCTTCGATCACGGCGAAGATATACGCGCACTCTCAGGACGACGTTCTGCGCGAAGCCGGGAAGAGTTTGGGCGCAGTTGTGACATCGTCGTGACACCGAGTGCATGTGATGCGTCTAACGCCGAACTTCCGTTGCGCTGCAATGCAGGTCACAAACCGTATTTGGTGGTGCGCCGTCAGGGTTTCGAACCCCGGACCCGCTGATTAAGAGTCAGCTGCTCTACCAACTGAGCTAACGGCGCGTCGACGAGCGACGATAACAGCCTAACCGGCGGCGACCAAAGCCGGCACCCGGCACCGGAACGGCGTTACCGGCTCAGTGGCGCACCGCACCCCCGTCGAGCCCTTAGACTATTGCCAAGAAGGCCAATAATTTAGCCGTGATGAGGTGAAGACAGGTATGTGGCAGGTCCGTTCGGTGACCCGTCCGCGTCGGTTTCGGTCCTGCTGGGTCGCTTTCGCCTTGATTTCGGCCGTGCTCATGGCCAGCGGCTGCGGGGGCGGTTCTTCGGCGCCTGCGCCGCAGGTGATCACCGACAAGGGCACGCCGTATGCCGATCTGCTCGTCCCGAAGTTGCAGGCATCGGTCACCGACGGCGCCGTCGGCGTCGCGGTGGACCAGCCGGTGACCGTGACCGCCGGCGACGGCGTGCTGGGCGCCGTCAGCCTGTCCAGGCCCGACGGCACGCCAGTCGCCGGAAAGGTGAGCCCCGACGGTCTGACGTGGGCGACGACGGAGCCGCTGGGCTACAACAAGCAGTACAAGCTCACGGCAGAAGCGCTCGGCCTCAGCGGCGTCACGCGCAAGAGCATGACGTTCAAGACCCATTCGCCAGAGAACCTCACGTCGGCCTACGTGCTGCCGAACGACGGCGAGGTGGTCGGCGTGGGCCAGCCGGTGGCCATTCGCTTCGACGAGAACATCCCGAACCGGCTGGCCGCCCAGCGTGCGATCAAGATCACCACCGATCCGCCGGTCGAGGGTGCGTTCTACTGGCTCAACAACCAGGAATTACGTTGGCGCCCCGAGAAGTACTGGAAGCCCGGCACCCAGGTCGACGTCGCGGTCAACATCTACGGCGTCGACATGGGCGACGGCTTGTTCGGCCAGGAGGACGTCAAGACGCACTTCACCATCGGTGATGAGGTGATCGCGACCGTAGACGACGACACTAAGACGATCACGGTGCGCCGCAACGGCGAGGTGGTCAAGACCATGCCGACCTCGATGGGTAAGAACAGCACCCCCACTAACAACGGGATCTACATCGTGGGGAGCCGATTCAGCCACATCATCATGGACTCGTCGACCTACGGCGTTCCGGTCAACTCCCCCAACGGATATCGCACCGACGTGGACTGGGCCACCCAGATTTCCTACAGCGGCATCTTCGTGCACTCCGCGCCGTGGTCCGTTGGTGCGCAAGGCAACACGAACACCAGCCATGGCTGCCTGAACGTCAGCCCCAGCAACGCGATCTGGTTCTACAACAACACCAAACGCGGCGACGTCGTCGAGATCATCAACACAGTGGGTTCGACACTGCCTGGCACCGATGGGCTGGGGGACTGGAATATTCCATGGGAGACGTGGAAGGCCGGTAACGCCAACACCTAGGAGGAGCATCGGGCGCTGTATAGCGTTGTTTCGGCGTCGCCGCCACCAGCTGTACAAGCTCATGATGCGCGACCCACACGAAGCGCAACAGACGTCGGGGTGAGTGACGGGACTCGAACCCGCGACTTCCAGGACCACAACCTGGTGCTCTACCAGCTGAACTACACTCACCATCGCCACCGACCGATGACCGGCGGCGAACGCGATATTAGCCGCTCGTGGCCTCCGACGCCGAATCCGTATCCTCCGACGGGGTCTGCGCCACGCCCATGTCGGCGGCGATCGCCGCGATCTCGCTGCTCGACGGCCCGGGCGGCGCGACGAAGGCGCTGCGCCGGTAGAACTGTAGCTCGCGGATCGATTCTCGGATGTCAGCGAGCGCCCGGTGTGCGAGCCCCTTCTCCGGCTGGCCGTAATAGACCTTCGGATACCAGCGCCGGCACAGCTCCTTGATGGAGCTGACGTCGATCATCCGGTAGTGCAGGTAGTCGTCGAGCGCGGGCATGTCGCGGGCGATGAACGCGCGATCGGTCGCTATCGAGTTGCCGGCCAGCGGAGCCGTCTTGGCCTGGGGGACATGGGACTTGACGTAGTCGAGTACCATCGCCTCGGCTTCTGTGACGTCGACGGCAGAAGCGCGCACCTCGTCGATCAGCCCGGACTTGGTGTGCATCTCGGTGACGATGTCGACCATCCCCGACAGCGCGTCCTCCTCGGTGTGGATCACGACGTCAACACCCTCGCCGAGCACGTTCAGCTCACCGTCGGTCACCAGCGCGGCGATCTCGATGAGTCGGTCTTTACCCAGGTCGAGGCCGGTCATCTCACAGTCGATCCATACCAGTTCGTCGCGCACAGGGTCACACTAAGCTCTGAAGGCGATGAGCACAGAATCGTCGCCGACGCCTGCCCAGCAAATCGCCGCCGGCTACGCAGCGGAAGGTCAAGCGCTTGAACTCGGCAGCGTCGTCGTCGACGGCGTCGCCGACCCCGGCGCACGCATCCGCATTCCGCTGGCGACGGTAAACCGGCATGGCCTGGTCGCCGGAGCCACCGGCACCGGTAAGACAAAGTCGCTCCAAGTCATGGCCGAGCAGCTGTCCGCCGCCGGCGTACCGCTGCTGATGGCCGATATCAAGGGTGACCTGTCCGGTTTGGCGCGGCCCGGCGTCGCCAACGACAAGACCGCCGCGCGGGCTAACGACACCGGCGACGACTGGGCGCCCGCGGCGTACCCCGTCGAGTTCCTGTCGCTGGGCACCGGCGGCATCGGCGTGCCGGTTCGGGCCACGATCTCCAGCTTCGGGCCGATTCTCTTGTCGAAGGTGTTGGGGCTCAACGCTACTCAGGAGTCGACGCTCGGACTGATCTTCCACTGGGCTGACCAGAAGGGGCTGCCGCTGCTCGACCTCAAAGACCTGCGGTCGGTCATCGCCTACCTCACCAGCGACGAAGGCAAACCCGAGCTCAAGGCGCTCGGCGCGGTGTCGCCGACCACGGCGGGCGTGATCCTGCGTGCGCTGGTGAACCTCGAAGCCGAGGGCGCCGACACGTTCTTCGGCGAGCCCGAACTCGACCCCAACGATCTCTTCCGCCTCGACGCCCTGGGCCGAGGTGTCATCACGCTGCTCGAACTCGGCAACCAGGCCGCCCGTCCGGTGATGTTCTCGACGTTTCTGATGTGGGTACTGGCCGACCTGTTCACGTTCCTGCCCGAGGTCGGCGACCTCGACAAGCCGAAGCTCGTGTTCTTCTTCGACGAGGCCCATCTGTTGTTCTCCGACGCGTCGAAGGCATTTCTCGGACAAGTCGAGCAAACCGTCAAGCTGATCCGGTCGAAAGGCGTCGGTGTGTTCTTCTGCACGCAGCTACCCACCGACGTGCCCAACAACGTGCTATCCCAGCTCGGCGCGCGCATCCAGCACGCGCTGCGGGCGTTCACGCCTGACGACCAGAAGGCGCTGTCGAGGACTGTTCGCACTTACCCGAAGACCAAGGTGTACGACCTGGAGTCGGCGCTGACGTCGCTGGGCATCGGCGAGGCGATCGTCACCGTGCTCTCGGAGAAGGGCGCGCCGACGCCGGTCGCGTGGACCCGGATGCGCTCGCCGCGCTCGCTGATGGACACCATCGGACCCGACACCATCGCCGCTGCTGCCACAACCAGTGCGCTGCAAGCCAAGTACGGCCAGACCCTCGACCGCAATTCCGCCTACGAACGGCTGGCCGCGGCACTGGCTCCAGAGCCCGAGCCTGTGCCGCCGCCCGCCGGCAGTGCCACAGTTTCGGGCCGGGCGAAGCAGTCCGACGCGGTCGAAGGCAGCATGGTGCAGGACGTTCTGGAGAGTTCGGCGTTCAGGAGCTTCATCCGCTCGGCGGCCACGGTGGCCGGCCGGGAGATCAGCCGCAGCATCTTCGGCACGGGGCGCCGGCGTCGTCAGTAGGTTGCGTCGACTTCTGCACAATGGCTGTGATTTCCCCGGCTCAACAACCTTCGTGCCGAACTCGACGAAAGAGGGCTTAGCTGTCGCCGAGGCGTTTGTAGAACGCGCCGACGATCGGGGCCACGATCGCCCGCGGCGTGTATCCGCTGGCCACCGACATCGCCTTCGACGTGACACCCGGCACGACTCGCATCTTGTTGCGCTCCAGTCCGTCGAGCGACAGCTGCGCGGTGTGTTCGGTTGAAATCCAGAGGAACTCGGGCACCAGCTTGTCGACGAGCGAGGCCTCGGCCTCGTCGGGCGTCGCAGTGCGCACGGGCCCGGGAGCCAGCAGCGTCACGTGCACGCCCGACTTCTTCAGCTCGCCCCGAAGGGATTCGCTGAACGTGTTGACGAACGCCTTGGTCGCGGCGTAGGTGGCGTTGTTCGGGATCGGCGAATTGCCTGCCGCGGAACCGGAAATCAGGATGCCCCCTGCGCCCCGCGCGACCATCCCCGGCAGCACGGCCAGCGTAAGGTCATGCACGCCAAGGACATTGAGCTGAACCTGGGCCTTCTCGGCCGCCGGATCGAGCGAAGCCACGGGCCCGAACGTCGCGGTGCCCGCGTTCGCGCACAAGATCGAGATGGTGCGCGACGCCAGCTCGTCGGCCAGCTTCGTGCGCTCGACAGGGTCGGCGAGGTCGACGGGCCGCACTTCGACCGTGACGCCGTAGCGGTCTGTCAACCGCGTAGCCAAAGCGTTCAGCACGTCCTCTCGGCGGGCCGTGACGATCAGATGGTGTCCGCGGGCGGCCAGCTCGGTGGCCAGCGCTTCGCCGATGTTCTGGGACGCTCCGGTGACGACGGCACGCGCGTCGGGGCTGGGTGCGGGTACTGGCATGCCGATGATCGTAGACAGATCGAGTCTGCTCTTCGCGCAAGCGGCTTATCGCCCTCCGGATAGGCTCACCCACCATGGCCAGTCCCGCCGGACGCGGACGCGTGGTCGCGTGGGCGCTGTGGGACTGCGGCTCGACGGGCCTGAACGCGGTCGTCGTCACGTTCGTGTTCAACGTCTATCTGACCGGCACCGTCGGTGCGAATTTGCAGGGCGGCACTTCGCCGGCCAGCTGGCTGGGCCGGGCGCTGGCGGTCGCGGGCGTGGTGGTGGCACTGCTCGCGCCGGTCGTCGGCGTCTGGATGGACGTGCCAGGACGGCGCCGGCGGACGCTCGGATTCCTCACCGCCGGGCTGGTGCTGTCGACGTCGGGCATGAGCCTGATCCGCGACGACGTCAGCTACCTGTGGGCCGGTCTGGCGCTGCTGGCGCTGACCGCCGCCTTCAGCGACCTGGCCAGCGTTCCCTACAACGCGATGTTGCGACAACTCGCCACACCGGAGACCTCCGGCCGGATCTCCGGATTCGGCTGGGGCGCAGGCTATGTCGGCAGCATGGCGTTGCTGCTCTTGGTCTATGTCGGCTTCATCGCCGGTGATGGGCCGACCACCGGCCTGCTGAACATGCCGACGGCCGACGGCCAGAACGTGCGTGCCGCCATGCTGATGACCGCGGCGTGGATGGCCGTGTTCGCGCTGCCCGTGCTCACCGTCCCGCCGCCCGCCCACGATCTCGACACCGCGATGCCGCCGAGGACTGGGCTGCTGGGCGCGTACCGCAAGCTGTGGTCGGATATCACCGCGGAATGGCGCCGCGACCGCAACGTCGTCTATTACCTCATCGCCAGCGCGGTATTTCGCGACGGTTTGATGGGCGTCTTTACATTCG
Source organism: Candidatus Sericytochromatia bacterium (assembly GCA_050262635.1). GTDB lineage: Bacteria > Actinomycetota > Actinomycetes > Mycobacteriales > Mycobacteriaceae > Mycobacterium. The sequence goes on from JBLNEK010000197.1 coordinate 12,926, forward strand.
GCGGCGTGCTCGCCGCCACCGTGTACGGCCTCTCGCAGGCTAACGTGCTGCTGTTCGGGGTCACGGCCAACGTGGTGGCCGCCGCCGGCGCCGTAGTCGGCGGCCTGCTCGACGACCGCATCGGCTCAAAGGCCGTCATCCTGGGCTCGCTGGCGTCGATGATCCTGCTCGGCGCGACGCTGATGACGCTGTCGGGCGCGACGGCGTTCTGGGTTCTCGGCCTGCTGCTGTGCCTGTTCGTGGGCCCGACGAACTCCTCGGCACGCACGCTGCTGCTGCGGATGACTGCGCACGGAAAGGAGGGCATGGTCTTCGGGCTCTACACGACCACAGGCCGCGCCGTGATTTTTCTCGCGCCGCTGATGTTCTCGACGTTCGTGGACGTGTTCGGAGCCGACCGCGCCGGGATGGGCGGGCTGCTCGTGGTGCTGGCGGCCGGATTCGTCGCAATGCTGTTGGTGCGTGCACCCGCCCGCTAACCGGACGGGCTGCACACCGTCAACAGCGAGCCGGTGCGTTCCTGAACCTGCACTCCGCCGATGCTGATCTTGCAGGTCACCTGGCGGCCCGCGTTGATCACCGTGATGCTCGCCGAATCTTTAGCGGGCTTGGGCAGATTCACGTCCTTGCTCCACGGCAGCAGCACGTTGAACTCCGTCTGCATCACACCGTCGTTGTCGATGTAGGTGATGTTGATCGCCCTGCCTTCCCCGGTTACCTCGTAGGTCACCGGCTCGGTCTCCCCGGTGGTGTTCGGGCGACTGGTGGTCGGAGTCGGAAGTGTCAGCGTCGGTAGGGGAATGGGCAGGATGGACGGCACCCCAGGGGTGGTCGTCGTGGTCCGGGGAGGTGTGCGCGGGGTGCTCGACTGCGGCATCGCCGGAATCGACGTCTCCTGTCGCGACGGGTTGGTGTTGACGTACACCAGGAAGAGCAGCAGCGCGATGACTGTCGCGACGGCGAACCCCACCAGCGCCCACACCCATGGCCGCGGGCCGCGGAGTGGTTCGGGTGGGGTGTCGCCGGACGGCGGCTGCGACCCGCTCTGCGGGTAGGTCTGCGTCCAGTACTGCGGTAGCGGTTCCGTCTGCCCCGGTTGCGACGGCATCGACGCTGAGGTGTAGCTCGGGCCGTAGTGCGTGCTGCCGGCGTAAGCCGGATCCGAATACCCCTGGTAGGGGTACGTGGGCTCCGTCGGGGGAGTGCCACCGGATTGCGGGGCGGGGCCGGGCCGCGGCGAATCGGTCATGACCACCTCATGGCTGCGAGGGTACCTGCGCAACGGGCGGCAAGACCTGAGGTCAGGTGTTCATGGGCGTAGGGTCGCTTTTGATGTGCGGTATCTGCGGAGAGATCCGATTCGACGGGCAATCGGCCGATGCGACGGCGGTCTCGCGGATGATGGGCGCGATGGTGTCTCGCGGGCCCGACTCCGACGGCCTGGTGGCACACGGGCCGCTCGCGTTCGGACACCGGCGGCTGTCGATCATCGACCTGTCGGCCTGCGGCGGCCAGCCCATGGTCGACAGCGAACTCGGGCTCACGCTCGTGTTCAACGGATGCATCTACAACTACAAGGAGCTGCGCGCTGAGCTGCAAGGCGCCGGCTACCGCTTCTTCTCGACCGCCGACAGCGAGGTGATCATCAAGGCGTTCCACAGGTGGGGAACGGGCTGCGTCGAGCGGTTCAAAGGTATGTTCGCATTCGCGATCGCCGACCGTGCTTCTGGCGTGGTCACTCTCGGCCGTGACCGCCTGGGCATCAAGCCCCTCTACATCGCGGAATCACCGGGCAAGCTGCGGTTCGCGTCGTCAGTTCGTGCCCTGCTCGATGCCGGCGGTGTGGACACCGGCCTGGATCGCGTTGCGCTGCATCACTATATGAGCTTCCACGCGGTGGTTCCCGCCCCGCACACCATCTATCGCGGGGTGCGCAAGCTGCCACCGGCCACCGTGCGCGTGATCCAGCCAGACGGCCGTTACACCGACACCGTCTACTGGTCACCGGAATTCAGGCGCGACCCCGCCCGCAAGGACTGGTCCAAGCAGAATTGGCAGGATGCTCTGATCGACGCGCTGCGCGTCGCGGTGTCCCGCCGGATGGTGGCCGATGTCCCGGTCGGGGTGCTGTTGTCCGGCGGCATCGACTCGTCGGTGGTCGTGGCGCTGCTGGCCGAGCAGGGGCAGCACGGCCTTGCCACCTACAGCATCGGGTTCGACCCGGCCGGCGGGCAGTCGGGTGACGAGTACTACTACTCGGACATGGTGGCCAAAGCCTTCGACACCAACCACCACAAGATCCACATCGACGACTCGCGGCTGTTGCCTGCGCTGCCGAAAACCATTGCGGCGATGAGCGAACCGATGGTCAGCCACGACTGCGTCGCGTTCTACCTGCTCTCCGAAGAGGTCAGCAAGTCGATCAAGGTGGTGCAGTCCGGCCAGGGCGCCGACGAAATACTGGCCGGCTACGACTGGTACCCGCCGCTGGCCACCATCGCGCGCGACCAGGTCACCGACGCCTACGCGAAGGTGTTCTTCGACCGCGACCACTCCGACGTGACGTCGATCTTCGCGCCCGACTACTGCGTCGACACCGACGTCAGCCGCGAGTTCGTCGCCGCGCACCAGGCCGCTCCCGGTGCCGACACCGCGGTCGACGCGGCGTTGCGTCTGGACACCGAGGTGATGCTGGTCGACGACCCGGTGAAACGGGTCGACACGATGACGATGGCGTGGGGCCTGGAAGCCAGGGTGCCCTTCCTCGACCACGACTTCGTCGAACTGGCCGCCACCTGCCCGCCCGAGTTGAAACTGGCATCCGGCGGCAAGGGCGTGCTCAAGGACGCGTCCAGAGCGCTGTTGCCCGCCGAAGTCATCGACCGCACCAAGGGCTACTTCCCGGTGCCGGGCATCCGCCACCTCGGTGGTGAGGTGCTCGACCTCGTTCGTGACGCGCTGACCAACGACGCGGCGCGGGGGCGCGGCTTGTATCGGCGCGAGACGTTGCAGACGCTGCTGGACGCGCCCAACGAGGGCCGGACCACACTCGGCGCCAACTCGCTGTGGCAGCTTGGCGTGCTGGAGATGTGGTTGCAGAGCATGGAGGGCTAACTTCGTCGTATGGATGTGCGCGCGAACTACGGTGCATCGCTTTCACCCGACGCGACCGCCTTCGCGCACATCGTCGACGATGGGGGCTATCCCCGTGCGGTGCAACGGTTTCTGCAAGGCTGGCGGGCGAGCTCGTCGCGTGATGTGGTGTTGCCCGTCGATGGTCCCGTCGAGCGCGTCATCCACTCGCCAGACGGATACTGGCTGGCGTGCCAGGTGGCGCCCGAAGGCAGTGAGCGGTCCCAGACCTGGGTGGTGACCACCGACCCCGACGACCGGATGGCCCGGCGCATCGACCACGAGGACGCTGGCATGGCCGAATTGATCGGCTGGGACGGCGCGCGAGTGTCGGCAATGTTGATGGGCGAGGACGGCGTCGGCGAGTCCTGCCTGATCGACCCCTCGACCGGCGATCGCATTGTGCTGGACCGTCGTTCAGGCGGCCGTCTGGTGGACGCCTGGGCCGGCGCGGCGATGGTCCGGGTCGGCCCGCGTGGCTACCAGGAGCTGATTATGCTGCGCGGGTTGACCGAAATGGCCTTGCTCCCGTCAGATCCCGGCTCCACCACTGACGTCGGCATCATCCTCGACGACCATCAGCCGCGCCGGATCCGTTGCGGGCCAACGGGTGAAGAGATGCGGCTCTACTACCCGGCGAAGACGTACGACGTGAACAGCTCGGAAGGCTACGTCCGGGCACTGGTCCGCAGCGACAACGGCGGCGACCATGCCCGGCTGCTGGAGGTGACCGCGACCGCCGACGGGGTTTCTTACCATGTGGTGGCCGAACGCCCGGGCTGCGATCTCGACGAGTTCGTCGTCAGCGATGACCTCAGCACCGTGGCACTGCTGTGGAACATCCAGGGGCGCAGCGAGTTACAGATCCTCGAGTATGGGGACAAGACGCTATTGGAGCCGATTCCGCTTCCGGCGGCGGTGGCCAGTGAACTGTCGATCAGCGCCGGCGGATCGATGGTCGCGGTAACGGTCGAAGGGCCGTCGCTGCCACGCACGGTCGAACTCGTGGATCCACGGTCGAGGGAATGGCAGCGAATCGATAAGGAGCCCAGCCGCGGGCCCGTCGTCAACGGATTCGCCGTCGGTCCGACGCTCGAAAACCTCAGCGGCCGTGACGGTCTGGAGTTCACCGGCTGGCTGTACCGACCACCGGCCGGCCTCCCGGCGGCTGGGGCGTTGGTGTATCTGCACGGCGGCCCCGAGGGCCAGTCGCGGCCCGGCTACAACGAGATCTTCCCGCACCTGCTCAATGCCGGCATCGCCGTCCTGACGCCGAATGTGCGCGGCTCGGGTGGGTTCGGACGCAGTTTCATGCACGCCGACGACAAGGAGGGCCGGTTCGCGGCTATCGACGACGTCGCCGAGTGCGTCCGATTTCTCGTCGACAGCGAACTCGTCGATCCCAGCCGCATCGCGTGCGCCGGCTGGTCCTACGGCGGCTATCTGACGCTGGCCGCGCTGACGTTTCATCCGACGCTGTTCGCCGCCGGAATCAGCATATGCGGCATGAGCGATCTGATCACCTTCTACCGCAACACCGAGCCCTGGATCGCCGCGGCGGCCTACCCGAAATACGGTCACCCCGTTCGCGATCGCGAACTGCTCGAAGAGTTGTCGCCGCTGCAGCGCGTCGACGACTTGACCGCGCCGCTGCTGGTTGTGCACGGCGCGCACGACACCAACGTTCCGGTCGGCGAATCCGAGCAGATCGTGCATGCTCTGCGCGAAGCGGGTCGGCCTGTGAAATTCTTGTTGTTTCCCGACGACGGTCACGGGCTTGAAAAGCGGGAGAACCGCGCGGTCCTCACCGCGGCGGTTCTGGAGTGGCTCACCGACGCGTTCTCGGCGGACCTCGCAGCCTCCTGATATTCCCGAGCCTGCGCACAGATCGCGAATATCGGCCGATTCGCGATCTGGCAGCAGGCCCGGATGTGGTTTGGGCCATTTAACGGTTGGGTAACCGCATTGAACCTTAGACTCTGGGGATGGAGGCGCGAAGATGCGAGGTGGCGGAATTATCGGTTTGATCGTCTTGATCTGGTTGATCATCGGGGTAATCGCGGCATTTCAGCGCGACTACTTCAAGACAGGTGCGGAAAACTGCGCCTCAGCGGGCACGATCGCGCTGACGGTGGTTGCAGGGCCACTCAACTACTTCGGCATCAACCCGAAGGTCACGGACTGCAAGGTCGACCTGCCGCAGCCCAGCAGCAGTGGCCTATTGAACAGCTGGCAGGAAGTGGCGTAGGGATTGGAGCGACATGATCGTCCTTGGAATCATTCTCTTACTTATCGGGCTGTTTGTTCACACGACGATCAGCAGTCTGCTAACGACGATAGGCATCATCCTGATCGTAGTCGGTGTCGTGTTGTGGATTGTCGGCCGCAGCGGACGACGGATCGGCGGTCGCGCCCACTGGTACTGACGGACACCGTTGTCAAGTCACGCACTGCAGCCTAGAGATTGGAGTGACATGATCGTTCTCGGAGTAATCCTTCTCATCCTGGGACTTGTCCTGGGTATTTCGATTCTGACTTACATCGGAATCATCCTCATTGTTATCGGCGCGGTCCTATGGATCCTCGGTGCGATGAATCGGCCCGTCGCCGGTCGCCGGTACTGGTACTAGCGGGTACCGTCGCGATGGCCGCCTTCCAGGGCGGCCATCGTCATTGCCCGTAAGACCGCGCGGGACCGGGCGGCGTCCTTCGGGCCGTTGACCTTCACGCTGTGCGGCGTCGAATTCAGCAGCCCGAACGCAGCATGCGCCATCAACCGCGCGTCGGCTTCGTCGATGCCGTCCCGCTGACACAGCAGGTCGACCCAGGTCTCTACATACTGTCGTTGCGACTTACGAACCTGACGCTTGGCCCGCTCCGGGAGATGCGCCAAGTCGCGATCCTGAATGCGGATGAGATCCGGCTCGCCCAAGGCGAAGTCGAGGTGAAAGTCGACGAGGCCGCCCAACGCCGCATCGACGTCCGCCGACTCGGACACGACCGCCTGCGCGCCGGCCAGCAGCCGCGTGCTGATTCCCACGAGCAGCTCGGCTAGCAGGGCTTCCTTGTTGGGGAAGTGTCGGTAGATCGCCGGCCCGCTGACGCCGGCAGCGGCCCCGATGTCCTCCAACCGCACCGCCAGATATCCCCGCTCGGCGATCAGCCGTTCCGCGGCCGCGAGCAGCTTGGAGCGCCGGTCGGACTTCAGTCTGCTGCGGCGGGTTGCGGTCTCGGCGGTGGTGGACATTTCGGTTAATCGTAACTAACATGACCCCGGTTAGTCGATATTAACTAATCTTCAGGGCGTTTCGTGGCACCTCGGCATTCATACCGCGACGAGCATCTTGCGCTCGTCGCCCAGCTGCGCGACAAGCTCGCGGCGGCCGCCCTCGGAGGACCGGAAAAAGCCCGAGACCGGCATGTCAGCCGCGGCAAGCTGCTGCCGCGTGACCGCGTCAACGGATTGCTTGATTCCGGCAGCCCGTTACTCGAGTTGTCGCCGCTGGCCGCCGACGGCATGTACGACGATGAGTGTCCCGGCGCCGGCATCATCACCGGAATCGGCCGGGTGTCCGGCCGCGAGTGCGTGATCGTCGCCAACGACGCCACCGTCAAAGGCGGGACGTACTACCCGGTGACGGTCAAGAAGCACTTGCGCGCACAAGAGGTCGCTCGGCAGAACCGGCTGCCGTGCATCTATCTGGTCGACTCGGGCGGCGCCTTCCTGCCCAAGCAGGATGAGGTGTTTCCGGATCGCGAGCACTTCGGCCGCATCTTCTACAACCAGGCCACCATGAGCGCCGAGGGCATTCCGCAGATCGCCGCGGTGCTCGGATCCTGCACGGCGGGCGGCGCGTACGTGCCCGCGATGAGCGACGAGGCGGTGATCGTCCGCGATCAGGGCACCATCTTCCTCGGCGGTCCGCCGCTGGTGAAAGCCGCGACCGGCGAAGTGGTCACCGCCGAGGAACTCGGCGGCGGCGACCTGCACTCCAAGACGTCCGGTGTCACAGACCATTTGGCGCACGACGATCGCGACGCGCTGCGGATCGTGCGCCGAATCGTGGCAACCCTCGGGCCGCGGACGCAGCTGCCGTGGGCCGAGCGTCGACACGATCCGCCGCACGATCCGCAACGCGTCGCGGTCGTCGTGCGCCAAATGATCGGTGACGCCCGAGGTCTTGGAGTGCAGCTCGCCGCCGCCCAATTCCTCGGCGGTGACCACTCCCCCGGTCGCCG
>JBLNEK010000198.1:0-74726 GCA_050262635.1 Candidatus Sericytochromatia bacterium
GGCGCACACGAAAGCCTGCCGCTGACGGCGACTGATCAGCCTGCCGAACCCACCGGCCCAGCCGACCTTTCCGACAACACCACTCATCGCGTCAAAAGCCGAGGCTCCCACCCCGGGCGAGGCACACTGCCCCCCCCAACCCATGACTTATAGTGCGAAAGCGAGAGCACATCGACACCTCGATGCTGCCGCCGCCGTTGGCCTTGAGCGCGCCGGCCTCTGCCGCTGCGGCGGTGGCGGCGTAGCCGCCGTGCCAGCTGCCGCCGGCTACCGCGAGCGCGGCACAGCCGTTCTTGGTTCATGCGGCTACCTGGCAGTCGGCGCCGCCGTATTGGACGCAATAGCTCATCGCGGCGTTTTCGGCGTCGCCTCGGGTCGAGGCATTGTTGGCCCAGCCGTAGATGCCGTCAGAGGGTGAATAGGCGATCGCGACATACGTCGGCAGCGCGCCGGTGGGCGGCGATACGGTGAGCGCGCATAAAGCCGCGGCGGCTGCGGCACCAATCGCGGCTAATGCCGTGAAGCGCTTATGTCCGGATCCATTTTGGGCGTAGCCGCAGATAACCCACTTCCGTTGAGCGGCTGGTCATTCGACCGGCCCGCCGGCCGGACAGCGGTCGGCGGCGCGCCAGGGACCCGCGCGGGCTGCACTGCCAAGCGCAACCATGGCTCCCTGCGAAGTCAGCCGCCCCGCGAAGAGTTTGTTAATGTGACGGACCGCAGCGGCATGTGACTTTTCAGCGCTGGGTAGCGCGGTGCCGGGCGCCAGGAGCCGAAACAATATGTTGAAGGTCGTCGTCAAGATCTCCATCGCATTGTCGTTGCTGTTGTGCGCGGGTGCCTATCCTGTCTTCCTTACCTCCGATCCGCCGCGGAAATTGGAGCTGGCCGACAACTGGACACTTTCACCCGCGAAAGGGCTTGTGGCGAACGGCGCTTCGGTGTCCGCCGGCAATTTCGACGACTCGGCCTGGTACCGAATCCGGCGGATGCCGGCAACCGTTCTGGAAATCCTTCGCGAGAATGGCGTCTATCCCGACTTGTACGTCGGAAAGAACCTTCGGGACGAAGTACCCCAAGACCTTTACAAGCAGGATTGGTGGTACCGAACCACATTCACTGCGCCCGAGGCCCGCACGACTTATCTGTTGGATTTCCCGGGAATCAACTACCGCGGTGAAATCTGGCTGAACGGGCACCTCGTCGCCAACGACAAGCAGATCGTCGGCATGTACGTCGCACACGAGCTCAATGTGACGCCGTGGATCGTGCCGGGGCAGCCCAACAGTCTGGCCGTGAAGGTCACCCCCGAGCGCGCGCTGCAAGACGTCGACGGCGTCGAACTCGCCGACAGCTGGAACGACTGGATCAACTGGGACTACCTCGGCTACCAGGGCCCCGGGAAGAACGCGCTGCACGGGAATTCGTTCGTGCCAGACCGCAACGCCGGGATCTTCAATCCGGTGTACCTCAAGGCGGTCGGAGCGGTCGGACTCGGGCCCGCGCTCGTCAACTCGGAGCTGCCCCTCCCCAACACCGACACCGCGCGGCTGACCATCCGCGCCGACGTGCGCAACTACTCGGCACAACAGACCCGCGGAGTCCTGCGGGCGACGGTTTCGCGGCCGGGCAGAGAGACCATCGAGGTCGAGAAGTTGGTGTCGCTGTCACCTGGCGAAGAACGCGAAATCACCTTGTCGCCCGACGAGTTCGGCCAACTCACGGTCGATGAGCCCGACCTCTGGTGGCCCTACACAATGGGCGAACCCAATCTCTACAACCTGCGGCTGGAGTTCCGGGTCGGCCATGAGCCCAGTGATGTCAGCGAAACGCGGTTCGGAATCCGCACCGTCACCCAAGACAGAGATAACCGGTCCTCCGGCGACGGGGGCGACTTCTATCTGACGGTCAACGGCCGCAACTTCCTCGTCCGCGGCGCGGCCTACACACCCGACCTGCTCTACAAATACGATCCCGACCGCGAGACCGCAGTGCTGAGGTATGCCAAGGACCTGGGCCTGAACATGCTGCGGCTGGAAGGGAAGTTCTCCAGCGCCCATCTCGTCGAGCAGGCCGACGAGATGGGCATTCCGCTGATGTTCGGCTGGATGTGCTGCAACCAGTGGGAGAAGTGGTCCCAATGGGACGCCGAGGACAACCGCGTCGCGATGGACAGCATGCGCTCACAGATCGAGATGCTGCACAACCACGCGTCCGCGTTCGTCTGGGCAAATGGCAGCGACGGGTTGCCGCCACCAGCCGTGCTCACGAGATACCGCCAGATCCTGAAAGACCTGCACTGGCAGAACGCTGTCGTCGACACCGTGTCGTCCCTGGCGCGCGACGCCAACGGCTCTCTGCTGTGGGACGGCATCGACATGGCAGGGCCGTACAGCTGGCGCCCGCCGACGTACTGGTTCAGCGGCCGCTACGGCGCGACGTGGGGCGCCTCTGCTGAGCAGGGCAACAACGAACACATCCCACCGTTCGCGAGCCTGCGGAAGTTCATTCCGCCCGACAAGCTCTGGCCGATCAACGACACCTGGTACTTCCACGCCGGCGCGCAGCCCAGCAACGCTGCGCTGGCCAGCATTCAGCGTGCGGTCAACCGCCGCTACGGACCGTCCACGAGCGCGGAGATGTTCGCCAACAAAGCCCAGCTGGCTCACTACGAGTCGACGCGCGCGCAGTTCGAGACGTTCGCCGCCAACGGCTGGGCCAGCCACAAGATGACGATCTACTGGATGCTCAACAGTCATTGGCCGTCGTTCTACGGCAACCTGTTCGACTACTACCTGCGGCCCGGCGGCGCCTACTACGGGGCCAAGAAGGGCCTGCGCCCGCTGTCGGTGGTGTTCGACTCCTACGCAGCCGACCGCAGCTCCGCCAACGTCACCGTGGTCAACCAGACCCCGTCCGAGCAGCGTGGCCTGCGCGTGCGTGTCCGAATCTACGACCTGCAGGGCAAAGTGCGGATGGACCGGACGGCTGAGGGTGTCAACGTCGGCACCGGCGATGCGGTCAGGGCGATGACGCTGCCGCGGGGTCCTGCGGACTCGCCGGTGTTCTTCGTTCGCTGCCAATTGCTTGACGCCGCCGGCAAGCCGATCACCGAAAACCTCTACTGGCAGTCGCAGCAGCGCGACGACCTCGGCCGTCCGGAAAACGATTCCGCGTTCGACCTCACCCAGTCGAGTTGGGCGGACATGACCGCGCTGAACTACCTGCCCAAGACACCGCTCGTGGTCAGCGCCCGGCACGACGGCGACGGGCGTGTCGTCATTCGCCTGCAGAACCAGACGTCATCGGTGGCGTTCTTCGAGCGCGCCGAGATCCTCTCAGAACGCGACGGCGACGAGATCCTGCCGATCGAGTACGACGACAACTATGTCACCGTGTTCCCCGCTGAGACCGTCGAAATCACCGGCAGCGTCCCGACTCCCGGCGTGAACCCGAGCTGGGTACGGGTCGCCGGGTACAACACCGCACCGGTCGCAGTACCGATTCAATAGCGTTGCCGCCGAGCGACTTTCGGTCTAGCCGGCAGCTATGCCCGGGGCATCGTGCCCCGGCCCACAGCCGGGGTCGTCGCGACACCGCGATCGGCGTCGCGGCGAATGCCCAGAAGGCCGAGCGGCCCGAAAGGACCGGTCAATTCCCCAAAGGCCCCAAAGGCCCCCAAAGGCCCCAAAGGGCAGTGGTCGCCGCTGGCGTCGTTGCCGGATTCGTCGGCGGCCAGCGTCGACGCAGTGGCCGTGGACGAGCCGACACCGCCGAACAGCAACGCAAGGGTGGTACTGGAAACAGCAGCAATGGTCTTACGCATGAATAACCGCCTGTTGACCGCGCAAGAGGTTTGAACCCCAACCGGCCGGGAACCCCGTTTCTGACGGCGGGGCCATTGCGTACTCATTGGCTCCGCGGTTGCACGAGAACGTCCAGCCAATCAAGGAGGAATGCATGGCTGAGAACAGTGGGCCCCAAGAGGGCGTGAAGGGCGTCGTCGAAGGCGCCAAGGGAAAGGCGAAAGAGGCCGTCGGTACCGTGACCGGTCGTGACGACCTCGCTCGGGAAGGCGAGGCCCAGCAGGACAAGGCGGACGCTCAGCGAGATGCCGCGCGCAAAGAGGCCGAGGCCGAGTCGGCCCGGGGCGGCGCGAAGGCTGCCGAAGAGCGCCAGAAGTCAGAACAATAAGCCCATCCTGTGCGGGCCCGGTTCCTCGAGAGCCGGGCCCGCACTCTTTCATCCGAACGGGTTGCGCAGCACGTAGCGGCTGGTGGGCACGGTGTCGACGTTCTCGTTCGCGCCGAACGCCGACGTACTGGCGATCATGCGATTCATCCGCTCGGCCAGGTCCACCTCGTCGGCGGCGCCGAAGAAGGCCGCCAGATCGCTGATCGCCTCGAGCGGGAACAGCTCCTCGACGATTCCGTCGATCGCCGGCGCGTTCGGAGTCAGTGCGCGCCAGACCACGTTCTGGGTGTAGCCGAATGTTGCCTGGGTCTCGATGGCGACGCTCGTGTGGTCGAGCTGCCAGCGTGCCAGCCAGGTGTCGCGGTCGAGGCCATGCGGCCTGCGTAGCAACGCCACATTCGCTAAACCCATTGTGCGCTCGCCTGATTCGACGGCAGGCGGTACCAGGGGAACCGACTCGGTGACGAGATACGCTGCAGGACTTGCAGATTTCCCGGAAAGTAGTGCGATCGCTTCCCTTGCCTGGCTGCCGTAGCACTGCTGGACCCACACGCTGACGACGGCGACTACCGGTGGTTCCAGCGTGGTCAGCGTCATCAAGGACGAGCGCACGACGTCGTCGCGGACGTTGACCGCCAATCCGGCAACGCCGAGCGCAAGGATCTGGTCGGCCACCGCACCGCGCAGTCCCTCGTACCAGCGCTCGTCACGCTCCTCGTCGCGCAGTAGCACGATCACTTTCTCCATGGAGACTCCATGCGGATCAAGGTAGCGATGCATGTGGTGTTCGCGGCGCACGTGGCGCGATGTGATTTACCCCTCATTTGCCGCACCGATACTAAGAATTCGTTATCAACCACATTTCCCCACGCAATGACAGTCTGGTTGCCGCAGCTGCAATCACGCATGCCCCTGCAGGCTGGGCGTTAGCTGGAAAACGGACGTTCAATAAGACGGCGCCGCTTCCTAAGCGCTTTCTGAGAAGGTCACACGTCTCTGTGAACATGTGCCATTCGACACCGTTTTGAGGCGTTGCCTGGTGGCTAGACTCGGTCAGGACGTGCGCCGCAACGGCGCAGAAAAAGCAGAAACGACAGCCGGCAGAGCCAGTGCCGGTGGAGGTTTTGATAGATCATGGCTAATCCATTGGTGATAGCTGCTGCTCCGGTTCAGCGAGTCGCCGAGGCTCGTGCGCTCGGTGTGCTCGACGTAGGCCGCGGCCCGATCGGCGACATCGTTGTAGACGGCGCCACGCTGGTGGCGACGAACTCCACCGACGACAGCGTCGCCGTCGTCGACACCGGTCCGATGAGGACGGAGATCGTTCCCGTCGGCGGGGAACCGTTCGCCCTCGACGCGGCCGGTGGCCGCGCATTCGTCGCGGTGTCGGCGCCGACGCACGACCTGGTGGCCGCGGTCGACACCCGCGCGAAGGGCTTTCTCGCCAGCCTCCCGTTGGACCTGGGAGTCGTCCGGGTCGCCGCCCGCTACGACGGCGGCCGCCTGTTCGTCGGCGGCACCGATGACGACGCCGTCAAGCTTGCCCGCGTCGACGTCGAGTCCGGCCGCGTCGACGCCGCCACGATCGCCGGCGCGGGGAGCACCGTCGACGCGCTTCGCGTTTCACCCAACGGACGGCTTGTGTACATCGCGACGTCCGACGCCGGCGGCGGGACGCTGTCCGTCGTCGACGCCGCGACAGCGCGCGTGGTGGCCTCGGTGCCGACCGTGGCGCCCATCCGCGATGTGGTCGTGCGTGATGACGGGCGCGTCGCGTACGTGCTCGGCTCCGATCCGCAATACGGCGGTTTCGTGGAGATGATCGACATCCCCGCGAAACGGCCGTTCGGCATCGCATGGATCGGCGGCCATCCCATCCAGTTCGCACTCGCAGGCGATGGCACTCGGATGTACGTCGTGTACCGGGATGCGGTCGCGGTGCTATGCCTGATCACCAACGAGATCGTCGACACCCTGACCGTTTCCGCGCAGCCATCGTGCGTGGCAACGAATCCGGATGGCACTCGGCTCTACGTCGCGGACTATTCCGGCCGGATCAGCGTGTTCGCGGTCGCCGCGCGGGCTTCGTTCGGCGACGTGATGGACGTCGAGACCGAGGCGCTGTCAGAGGTGCGAGAGCTCGCACCGGCCGGCGCCTAGTAGCGGATCAGCCCGCGCAGGTTTCGTCCCCCGAGCATGTCGTCGTAGCCCTGGTTCACCTCGTCGAGCGTGTATTCGCGGGTGATCAACTCGTCGAGCTTGAGTTGGCCGCTGTCATAGAGTGCGAGCAGCTCGACGATGTCGCTGCGCGGGTTCGACGAGCCGAATAGCGAACCGCGTACCTGCTTCTCGAACAAGAACAGATCGAACAGCGACATGTCCACTGACATGTCCGTCGCGGGTGCGACGGCAGTCTGCACCACGCGGCCACGCTTGCCGACCAGGCTCAGCGCCTGGGCGACATACGGGCTGCGCCCGACGTCGGTGGTGATCACACACACGTTGGCCATCTCGCCACGGGTCAGGTCGGTGATCAGTGGGGCCGCCTCTTCGACCGAAGATGCCACATGCGTCGCGCCGAACTCACGTGCCCGGTCGTGCTTGGTTACGACGGGGTCGATCGCGATGATGCGCTGCGCTCCGGCGATCCTGGCACCCTGCACCGCGTTGATCCCCACCCCGCCTATGCCCATGACGACCACGGTCTCGCCAGGCTGAGTGTCTGCGGTTCGCACGACGCTGCCGTACCCGGTCGTCACACCGCATCCGAGCAACGCCGCCTTGTCGAGCGGCACGCTGTCGTCGATCTTGACCACCGAGGCTGTCGGCACGACGGTGTACTCAGCGAAAGCCCCGAGCAGCAGCAACTGGCTGACATCATGTCCTCGGGCGTGGACGCGGCAGGTGTCGTCGAGTTGCCCCGGGGTCATCAGGTGCGCGCCGAGATCGCACAGGTTGCTCATGCCCCGGGCGCACGGCTTACAGCGGCCACAGGCCGGTAGGAAGCTCATCACGATGTGGTCGCCCTCGGCGACCTCGGTGACCCCGGGTCCCACTTCGACGATCTCGCCAGCGCCCTCATGCCCTCCGACGAGCGGCACGGGCCCGGGTAGATCGCCAGTGACCACATGGTGGTCAGAGTGGCAGAGTCCGCAGGCGGTCAGCTTGACCAGCACCTCGCCCTCTTTGGGCCCATCGAGCTCGACCTCCTCGACCTCCCACTTCTGGTTCACTCCCCACAGCACCGCAGCCTTGGTCTTCATCCCGTGCGCCTTCCTGTCGGTCTCACGTCGATTATTCGCCTCAGACGGGTAGGCGCGGGCCAAGATGGGATGCATGGAAAGCACGATGCAGGACTTCCCCCTGACGATCACCGGCATCCTGCGGCACGGCACGAGCTGGCACGCGGACCGCAAGGTGATCACAGCCGCCGACGACGGCTACCGCGAGGCCAGCTACGGGGCTCTCGGTGAGCGGGTCGCGCAGTTGGCGCACGGTTTGCGCAGCCTGGGCATCAACGGTGACGAGCGGGTGGCCACTTTCATGTGGAACAACCAGGAGCACCTCGAGGCATACTTCGCCGCGCCGTGCATGGGTGCGGTGTTGCACACGCTGAACATCCGCCTGCCCGCCGACCAGCTGGCGTTCATCGCCGAGCAGGCCGACGACCGTGTGGTGATCGCCGACATGTCGTTGGCCCCGGTTATAGCCGCGGTGCTGCCGCAGATGCCGACCGTGCACACCGTCGTCGCGGTCGGCCAGGGCGATCTGGCGCCGCTCTCCGAGTCGGGCAAGACCGTGATCGGCTACGACGACTTGCTGGCCGACCAGCCGACCGTCTACGACTGGCCGGAGCTGGACGAAAAGTCCGCTGCGGCAATGTGTTACACGAGCGGCACCACCGGCCGTCCGAAGGGAGTCGTGTACAGCCACCGGTCGGCCTACCTGCAGGCGATGGGGGTTTGTGTGGCTTTCGCGATCTGCGACGACGACCGCATCCTGCCGATCGTGACGATGTTCCACGCGAACGCGTGGAGCAACCCGTACGCGGCCCTGATGGCCGGCGCGGACCTGGTGATGCCCGACCGGTTCCTGCACGCCGACCGACTCGTCGAGTTGATCCACCAGCACCGGCCCACCATTGCGGCCGCAGTGCCCACGATTTGGAATGACGTGCTGAAGTACCTGAACTCCCATCCGGAGCGCGACATCTCGTCGCTGCGGGTGGTGCCGTGCGGCGGTTCCGCGGTGCCGCTGGCGATGATGCGAGAGTTTCAAAGCAGGCACGGCGTCGAGATCCGGCAGGCATGGGGGATGACGGAGACATCGCCGCTGGCGTCGATCGCCCGGCCGCCCGCCGACGTCACCGAGGAAGAGCACTGGGCGCTGCGGAACACCGCAGGCCGGCCGATGTGCGGTGTGGAGGCCCGCATCGTCGACGACGACGGTGCCGTACTGCCCAACGACGGAAAGGCTGTGGGGGAGCTGGAAGTTCGCGGGCCCTGGGTCACCGGCTCGTACTACCTCAACGCCGACGAGTCTAAGTTCCACGACGGCTGGCTGCGCACCGGCGACGTAGGCACCATCGATCCCCGCGGGTTTATCACGTTGACCGATCGTGCCAAGGACGTGATCAAGTCGGGCGGTGAGTGGATCTCCTCGGTGGAACTCGAGAACCACCTGATGGCGCACCCCGACGTCTTCGAGGCCGCGGTCGTCGCCGTGCCCGACGACCGCTGGCAGGAGCGTCCGCTGGCCGCCGTGGTCGCCAAGGAAGATGCCGACCTCAACGCGCACGAGCTGCGGAAGTTCCTGGGGGACAAGGTCGCTCGGTGGTGGCTGCCGGAACGCTGGACGTTCGTCGACGAGATACCTAAGACCAGCGTGGGCAAGTTCGACAAGAAGCTGATTCGCGCGCGGTACGCCGACCAGGATTACGACGTCGTCGAATGCCACCACTGACCGGGGACCGGTAGCGCCGTGGTTGGCATTCCGGCATGGGTGTGGCGCTTCGGCTTGACCCTGCGGGCACTGATCGTCGGCGCCGCCGTGGGTGTTGTCGTCGGGCTTCTCGCGCTGTTCGGCTCGAACTCCCTACCAGCTGGGCTCGCCGTCCTCGTCGTGATCACGCTGATGTACGGTGCCGTCATGGGGCGGCGCATGGCAAAGCTCTGGCCGGGTGCGAAGCAGCTGAGCGGAGCCGATCGAGTGGTGGTGGCCGGCGCGGCGCGAAGCGGACGAGCCATCGGCGATACGCGGCTCGCACCTGCCGTCGTCGAGTACAGCCGGGCGTTACACCAAGCGGCCGAAGGCTTTCGGCTGTGGTGGTGGCTGATCGCCGTCCTCGGCGTGGTCGCCCTGGGCACCGCGGTAGCCGACACCATTTTCTCCCGGTTGGGGAGGCCGTCGTCTCGTGGTTGTACTTCGCGTTTTTTCCGGTCGAGGCCTTCTGGTGGCCGCGCAGGCAGTCACAGATCCTGGCCAACGCGCAGCGAGCTCAGCAGCGAGCGGCGAGCCTCCTTTAGCGCGAGCAGACGCGGAATCGCATTACCGACTGGTGATGTGCGCGATTTGGCGTCTGTTCGCGCGAGGAAATTAGCCCCGCAGGATCGGGCGGAGGTGGTCCAAAACGCCAGGGTCCTCGATCGTCGACGGCACCGGGTCGTCCTTGCCATGGGCGATGCCCCGCATGGCTTTTCGCAGGATCTTGCCCGACCGCGTCTTCGGCAACGCCGGCACGATGTCGATCTGTTTGAGGGACGCCACCGCGCCGATCTCGTTGCGCACCAGCGCCACGAGTTCGTCGGCGAGCCCGTCGGCCGACGCGCCGGCCTTGAGCACCACGAGTCCCCGCGGCACCTGGCCCTTGATCTCGTCCACCACGCCGATCACCGCGCATTCCGCGATGGCCGGATGCGTGGCCAGCACCGCCTCGATGGCGCCCGTGGAAAGCCGATGTCCCGCAACGTTGATGACGTCATCGATGCGGCCCATCACGAACAGATACCCGTCCTCGTCCATGTATCCGCCGTCGCCGGTGAGGTAGTAGCCCGGGTGCTCGGCCAGATAGGATGCCTCGTAGCGGTCGTCATCGTTCCACAGCGTGGGCAGAGTGCCGGGTGGCAATGGCAACCTGATGCAGATCTCGCCTTCCTCGCCGGCGTCGCATCCGTAGCCGTCCGGGTGCAGAATGCGTACGTCGTAGCCGGGCATCGGGACGCTCGGGGAGCCCGGCTTGATCGGAAGCGGTTCGAGGCCAACGGGATTGGCCGCAATAGCCCATCCGGTCTCGGTCTGCCACCAGTGGTCGATCACCGGTATGCCCAGGTGTTGCGATGCCCACGCGTACGTGTCGGGATCCAGCCGCTCGCCGGCCTGGAACAGGTAGCGCAGCGACGACAGGTCGTATTTCGTGAGGTAGGCGCCGTCGGGGTCCTCCTTGCGAATCGCGCGGATCGCGGTCGGCGCGGTGAACAGCGCCCTGGCCCGGTGCTCGGAGACCACCCGCCAGTACGCGCCCGGATCGGGCGTGCCCACCGGCTTGCCCTCGTAGAGCACTGTCGTCGCACCCGCCAGCAGCGGCCCGTAGACGATATAGGAGTGCCCCACCACCCAGCCGACGTCGGATGCCGCCCAGAACACGTCACCCGGGGCGGCGTCGTAGATGTTGCGCATGCTCCACAGCAGCGCCACGGCATGGCCGCCGTTGTCCCGCACTACCCCCTTGGGCTTGCCTGTGGTTCCGGACGTGTAGAGGACGTACAGCGGGTCGGTGGCCGCCACCGGCACCGGGTCGACGGGCCCGGCCGCTGCCATCAGCTCGTGCCAGTCGACGTCACGTTCGGGATCCAGGCCGCACCGGTGCTGTTCGCGCTGGACGACCACACACACGCGGGGCGTATGAGCGCACGCCTCGATCGCCGCGTCGACCATCGGCTTGTACTCGACGATCCGTGCCGGCTCGATTCCGCACGACGCCGTGACGATCACCGTGGGGCGCGCGTCGTCGATCCGAACCGCAAGCTCGTGAGCGGCGAAACCGCCGAACACCACCGAGTGCACCGCTCCCAGGCGCGCGCATGACAGCATCGCGATCACCGCCTCGGGAATCATCGGCAGGTAGATGACCACGCGGTCGCCCTTGCCGACGCCAAGGCTTCGCAGCACACCGGCGAATCGCGCTGTGGCGTCGAGCAATTCGGCGTAGCTGTAGGTGCGTTTGACGCCGGTGACGGGGGAGTCGTAGATCAACGCGGGCACCTCGCCGCGGCCGGCCGCGACGTGGCGGTCCAGTGCATTGGCGCAGGTGTTCACTTCCGCGTCCGGGAACCACCGGTAGAACGGCGGATTGCTGTCGTCGAGCACCCGCACCGGCTCCCGGGTCCACCCGACGGCGCGGGCGGCGTGCGCCCAGAACGCGTCCGGATCGTCGATGCTGGCCTGGAAGAGTTCGCGATACCCAGCCATGCCTGCACGGTAGCGCGCCGATCGCCCGTTATTGGCGCGAGCAGACGCAAAATCCCCCCGAATGTGCTGCCTCGGGGAGTTTCTACGTCTGCTCGCGCGAGAACGGGGTCAGGGCTCGAAGCGGTAACCCATTCCCGCCTCGGTGAGCAGGTGCTTGGGCTTGGACGGGTCATCCTCGAGCTTGCGCCGCAGCTGCGCCAGGTAGACCCGCAGATAGTGTGTCTCTCGGGCGTAGGCCGGCCCCCACACCTCCTTGAGCAGTTCCTCGCGGCCGACGAGCTTGCCGCGGTTGCGCACGAGCATCTCGAGCATGCCCCACTCGGTCGGGGTCAAGTGCACTTCGGCGCCGTTCTTGATGACGCGCTTGGCCGCGAGATCGACAGTGAACGAATCCGTTTCGATCACCGGCTCGTCGGTGTCGGCCGCTGCCGTGCCGCGCCGCACTGCCGCGCGCAGCCTCGCGAGCAGCTCGTCCATCCCGAACGGCTTGGTGACGTAGTCGTCGGCGCCGCAGTCCAGTGCCTCCACCTTGTCGCTGGAGTCGGTGCGCGCCGACAGCACGATCACCGGTGCGGTCAGCCAGCCGCGCAGTCCGGCGAGCACGTCGATGCCGGACATGTCGGGCAGCCCGAGGTCGAGGATCACCACATCCGGTTTCTGCTCGGCGGCCGCCCGCAACGCGCCCGCGCCGCTGGCCGCGGTGGTCACCTCGTAGCCGCGCACCGACAGGTTGATGCGCAACGCCCGCAGGATCTGCGGCTCGTCGTCGATGACCAAAACCCTTGTCATGCAGCAGCTTCCGACGACGAAGCTGGCAGGTCGATCTCGATCGTCAACCCACCGCCGGGGGTGTCGGTGGCTTGGATGGTTCCCCCCATGGCCTCGACGAAACCGCGGGCGACTGACAAACCGAGCCCGACGCCGCTGGTGTTGTCGCGGTCACCGAGGCGCTGAAACGCATCGAACAGCTGCTCTTCGGTACCGCGTGGGATGCCCGGCCCCTCGTCCACCACGGTGATCAGCACCCGCTCGCCCACACGGCCGGCGTTGACCCGCACGACGCTATCCGGCGCATACCGCAGAGCATTGTCGATCAGGTTGGCCAGCACCCGTTCCAACAGTCCGGCGTCGGCCACCGCGACGGCGTCGCCGACTTCCACCTTCACCCGGTCGACGCCTCCTCGGCCAAAGCCGGTGGCGCCCTTGCTGATGCCGACCAAGGCCCGCTGCACCGCCTCTTCCAGGTAGACGCGGCGCAGCTGCGGCTGCACCACTCCGGCGGCCAGCCGGGACGAGTCGAGCAGATTGTCCACCAGCGCGGTGAGCTGGTCGATCGACTCTTCGACGGTGGCGAGCAGTTCTGCCGTGTCTTCAGGTGAGAAATCGACGTCCCCGCTGCGCAGACTGGAAACCGCCGCCTTCGCGGCCGCCAACGGTGTGCGCAGGTCATGGCTGACGGCCGACAGTAACGACCGCCGCAGCTCGTCCGCCTGTTCGATGGCCTCAGCCTTGCTGGCCTCTTCGGCCAGCTCGCGCTGCTTTACCAAACCCGCCGCTTGCTTGGCGACGGCGGTAAGCACCCGCAAGTCACGTGCCGGCAGCTTGCGGCCGGCCATGAGCATCCAGAACTCGTCGTCTCCGACATCGATGGAGGTATCGGCCGAGTCGACGTCGGCGCAGGGGTCCGTGCCGACGCACGCGACGATCCCGCCCTCGCCGGTGTCATCCCGCACGCGCAGCATGCTGACGGCCCGTTGGGAATAGGTTTCGCGCACCCGTTCCAGCAACGTGTTTAGGTCCGCACCTCTGAGCACCGACCCGGCAAACAGGGCGAGGAGTTCGGCCTCCTGTGATGCCCGTCTTGCCTCGCGGGTGCGCTTGGAGGCGTTGTCCACCAATGCGGCGACGGCAACGGCCATCATCAACAGCACGACGATTGTGACCGCCGCATCAGGTTCGGCGATAGTCAACGTATGCCGCGGCTCTGTCAGAAAGTAATTCAACAGCAACCCTGACAGCACCGCCGACAGTGCGGCGGGGGCTACGCCGCCTAACAGGGCCACCACCAACACGCCGACGAAGAACAATGCGCTCTTTCCGCCGATGCCCATGAAGCGGTCAAGCCAGGCTACTGTCACCGCACAAATCACGGAGGGCACAATGATCGCCGCCAGCCAGGACGCAAGGTGGCGCTGGTGCGGCCAGATCCGTGACCACGGAAAGCCCTGACTGGCTTCAGGATGGGTCACCATGTGCACGTCAATCGGTCCGGACTGCTGAACGATGACGGCGCCGATGCCCTCAGCGAATATCCTGGCCCAACGCGACCGCCGCGAGGTGCCGAGTACCAACTGGGTGGCATTCACCTCGCGAGCGAATTCCAGGAGCGCAGTGGGCACATCGTCACCGACGACGGTATGTACCGTTGCCCCCAGGCTCGCCGCCAGTTCACGGACCTTGCCCATCTGCGGGGCCGACACCCCAGACAGGCCGTCACCGCGGGCGACGTGCACCACCATCAGCTCGGCGCTCGACTTCGACGCGATCCGGAATGCCCGCCGGACCAGGGTCTCGGATTCCGGGCCGCCCGTTACGGCGACCACAACCCGTTCACGTGCCTCCCAGGTTGTGGTGATGTTCTTGTCGGCCCGGTACTTTTCCAGGGCCGCATCGACTTGGTCGGCCAGCCACAGCAGTGCGAGTTCGCGCAGCGCGGTGAGATTGCCGGTGCGGAAGTAATTGGACAGCGCCGCATCCACTCGCTCCGCGGCATACACGTTTCCGTGAGCAAGCCTGCGCCGCAACGCCTCCGGAGTGATATCGACCAACTCGATCTGCTGGGCCGCACGGACGATCTCGTCGGGAATCTTCTCCTGCTGCTCGACCCCGGTGATCTGCGCGACAACGTCGTTGAGGCTTTCCAGGTGCTGAACATTGACCGTGGAGATCACCGTGATACCGGCGTCGAGCAGTTCCGCGACGTCCTGCCAGCGTTTTGTGTTCTTGCTGCCCGGAGTATTGGTATGGGCGAGTTCGTCGACCAGCACCACTTGCGGCTTGCGCCGCAGTACCGCGTCGACATCGAGTTCGGGGAACTTCGTACCGCGGTATTCGATCAACTTCGGCGGGATCATCTCGATGCCCTCGAGCAGATCCGCGGTCTTCTTGCGCCCGTGCGTCTCCACCACCGCGGCCACCAGGTCGGTGCCCCGTTCCAGTCGGCGATGAGCTTCGCCCAACATCGCATACGTCTTGCCGACACCCGGCGCTGAGCCGAGATAAATCCGCAGCTCTCCACGCTTCTTCTTCAGGTCGGGTCGGTGCATGACCGGCTCGGCGTCAATCGACGCCTTCACCGCGGGACGATCGTCGCCAGTGGTCACATGTTCATCATTCACCGAATGGATCAGTTCTTCTCAGAATCGTTCGTGCCGACTGTGCCCAACGCGTCCGACCTACCGACACTCGGAGCATGTTCCACTTCCGGTACGTCAGCATCGGTCGCCTCAGCACCGCGACGCACCGGTGCATGCTAGAAACTCCTGCGTCCCAAATGTTTTCGTGACGAAACCACATGCCCCGGCGGGGCGCGGCGACCCTTTCGTCTCGCTCATGCCCGATCCAACGCGATGTTCAGCTCGAGCACGTTTACCGCCGGCTCTCCAAGGAACCCCAGACCACGGCCGTCGGTGTGTTCATTGACCAACTTCATGACTTGATCGACGGGAAGGTTGCGCGCCGCGGCCACCCGCGGCGCCTGAAGCTTGGCATTGGCCACGGAGATTGCAGGGTCCAGTCCAGACGCCGAGCCGGTGACGGCATCGACCGGAACCAGCGTGGTGGGCGCGAGATTGTTCTCTTTGCGGTATGCGTCAACCCGTTTCGCGACGGCCTGGAGCAACTTCTCGTTCGTCGGGCCGAGGTTCGAGCCTGAGCTGGCCGAGGCATCGTAGCCGTCGCCGGCCGACGACGGACGCGGGTGGAAGTACCTCGCCGCAGTGAACTGCTGACCGATTTGAACAGAGCCGACGACCCGGCCGTCACGCTCGATGAGAGAGCCGTTCGCCTTGTCGCGGAACAACAGTTGGGCCACACCGGTCACAGTGAGCGGGTACAACACGCCGGTGACCACGGTGAAAATCACCAACATGGTTAGCGCGGGTAACAGTTGGCGGCGCATCAGGAGACTCCAAAGAAGACGATGATGAGATCGACCAGTTTGATGCCGATGAACGGGATGATTAGGCCGCCCACTCCGTAGATGAGCAGGTTGCGTCGGAGCATCACCGATGCGCTCTCCGCGCGGAAGCGCACGCCCCGCAACGCCAGCGGAATCAGTGCGACGATCACGAGTGCGTTGAAGATGACCGCCGACAGAATCGCCGAACGCGGCGAATGCAGCGCCATGATATTCAGCTCGTTGAGCACCGGAAAGAGCCCCGCGAACATCGCGGGGATTATCGCGAAGTACTTCGCGACATCGTTGGCTATCGAAAAGGTGGTAAGCGCGCCCCGCGTGATGAGCAGCTGCTTCCCGATCTCCACGACCTCGATGAGCTTCGTCGGGTCGGAATCGAGGTCGACCATGTTGCCGGCCTCGCGTGCCGCCTGTGTGCCCGTGTTCATGGCCACCCCGACGTCCGCTTGCGCAAGCGCCGGCGCGTCGTTGCTGCCGTCACCCGTCATGGCGACAAGTCGGCCGCCTTGCTGCTCGCGCCTGATGAGCTCGAGCTTGTCCTCGGGCTTGGCCTCCGCCAGGAAATCGTCGACGCCGGCCTCCTCGGCTATCGCCCTGGCGGTCGCCGGATTGTCGCCGGTGATCATGACGGTGCGTATGCTCATCCGCCGCATTTCGTCGAAGCGCTCCCGCATGCCCTCCTTCACGATGTCCTTCAAGTGGACGACGCCTAGGGTGCGCGCTCCGTCGCTGTCGTCGAACTCAGCGACGACCAACGGTGTGCCGCCGCCCGAGCTGATCCCGTCGACGATGGCACCCACCTCTTCGGTCGGGTGGCCGCCATGGTCACGCACCCACTTCATCACCGCGGACGCTGCACCTTTGCGGATCCGCCGTGTTCCGCCGTCTTCGGCAAGATCGACGCCCGACATCCGGGTCTCGGCTGTGAACGGGACGAACGTGGCGTGCGGCATGAAACCCTCGCCGCGAGCGCGCAACCCGAACTCGTTCTTTGCCAGCACGACGATGGAGCGCCCTTCGGGCGTCTGGTCGGCCATGCTCGATAGCTGGGCGGCATCGGCGACCTGCTCCGCGGTGACGCCGTCCACCGGGACGAACTCGGTGGCCTGCCGGTTGCCGAGGGTGATGGTGCCGGTCTTGTCCAGCAGCAGCGTGTTGACATCGCCTGCTGCCTCCACGGCCCGCCCGGACGTGGCCAACACGTTGTGCTGCACGAGCCGGTCCATCCCCGCGATTCCGATGGCAGACAGCAGCGCACCGATCGTGGTGGGAATCAGACACACGAGAAGGGCCACGAGCACGATCGCCCTCTGGCCTTCGCCCGAATAGATCGCGAGCGGCTGCAGCGTCACCACCGCGAGCAGGAAGATGATCGTCAACCCGGCGAGCAGGATGTTCAGCGCGATCTCGTTTGGTGTCTTCTGCCGCGAAGCGCCTTCGACCAGCGCGATCATCCGGTCGATGAACGTTTCGCCTTGCCTGGCGGTGATCCGGACGATGATGCGGTCGGACAGCACCACCGTGCCACCGGTTACCGCGGAGCGGTCACCGCCGGACTCGCGGATCACCGGAGCGGATTCACCGGTGATCGCCGATTCGTCGACCGAGGCGATGCCGTCGATGATCTCGCCGTCGGACGGGATCGTTTCGCCGGCCGATACCTCTACGACGTCATCGATGTCCAGCTGCGACGATGGCACCGATTCGATCTTGCCCGAGGCCGTGCGCCGGTTCGCCATGGTCTCGGACCGGACCTTGCGCAGGGTGGCCGCCTGCGCCTTACCGCGTCCTTCGGCCATTGCCTCCGCGAAATTGGCGAACAGCACTGTGAACCACAAGAACGCTGCGACGAGGCCGTTGAAAACGTTGTCCTGCACGGTAGCGGAAGGGAGGTCACGCAAGAACACGAGCGTGGTCACGAAGCTGCCCACGAGGACAACGAACATGACTGGATTGCGGGCCTGCACCCGCGGATCCAACTTGCGCATGCTCTCGATGAGCGCGGCGCGCATGATCGCCGGATCGATGAGCGAACGCTTGGCCAGCCGGAGCTGAGCCGTCTGCTCCTCAGAGCCGGCCGGCGTTGCGATGGTCTCCATGCTTTGCGTGTTTCTCCTAGATAGACAGCTGCTCGACGATCGGACCCAGCGCCAGGGCGGGGAAGAAGGTCAGGCCGCCGACGACGAGCGTGATCCCGATGACGAGGCCGACGAACAGCGGCTTGTGGGTGGGGAACGTCGCCGCGGTGACCGGCGTGGTGCCTTTGCGTGCCAAGGAGCCCGCGATCGCCAGCACGGGAATGATCAAGAAAAACCTGCCGGTCAGCATCGCCAATCCGATCGTGGTGTCGTACCACCACGTCGACGCGGTCAGACCGGCGAAGGCCGACCCGTTGTTGTTTGAAGCCGACGTGAATGCGTACAGGATCTCCGAAAGGCCATGCGGCCCAGTGTTGTTCCGCGAGTCCAATGCCGACGGGATCAGCACCGACGCGGCTGTGAAGCCGAGCAGGGCGATCGGCATCGCCAGGATGTAGAGGGTGACCAGCTTCATCTCAGTGGCCTGGATCTTCTTGCCCAGATATTCCGGTGTCCGGCCCACCATGAGCCCAGCTATGAACACTGACAGAATCGCCATGATCAGCAAGCCGTTCAACCCGACACCGGTGCCGCCCGGACTCAGTTCGCCGAGCATCATGTGCGTCAGCGGCGTCATGCCACCCAGCGGCGTGAAGCTGTCGTGCATCGAGTTGACCGATCCATTGGAGGTCCCGGTCGTCGATGCGGCCCACAAGCCGGATGCACCCGTCCCGAAGCGGACCTCCTTGCCCTCCATGTTGCCGCCGGACTGGTCGGGGTTGGTCACTTGCGTGACGCCAAGGGCATCGAGCTTGGGGTTGCCGTGTGTCTCGATCGACATTGCGGCGAGCGACATTCCGAGCCAAATGATGAACATGATGACGAACACTGCGATGCCCTGTCGACGATCGCGCACCATCTTCCCGAAGGTGAACGCAAGCGCGAACGGGATGATCAGGATGGCCCAGTTCTCCACGAAGTTGCTTATCGGCGTGTAGTTCTCGAAGGGATGCGCGGAGTTCATGTTGAAGAAGCCGCCGCCATTCGTGCCAAGCTGCTTGATTGCGACCTGACTCGCCGCCGGCCCGCCGGGAATGAGCTGGGCGCCGCCCTCGATCGTGTTGGCCGTAGTGAAACCATGCAGGTTCTGAATCACGCCCTGGCTGATCAACGCGATCGCGACCACGAACGACAGCGGAAGCATGATCCGCAGAACCGTGCGGGTGAGGTCCACCCAGAAGTTGCCAAGCGTGGTGACCTTCTTGCGAGCCAGACCTCTGATGAGGGCGGCCATTACACACATGCCGGCGGCCGCGGAGACGAAGTTTTGCACTGTCAATCCCACCATCTGCGTGAGGTGGCTCATCGTCACTTCTCCGCTGTAGGACTGCCAGTTGGTGTTGGTCATGAAGCTGACGGCGGCATTGAATGCGACATGATTGGTCACCGCCGGCCTGCCGGCCGGGTTGAACGGCAGCACGCCCTGCAGCCGCGCGATCCCGTATAACACCAGGAACGACACCACGCTGAACGCAAGCACCGAGAACGCGTAGGTAGACCAGCGCTGCTCGCTGGCGGGATCCACCCGGCAGACCTTGTAGACGATGCGCTCGACCGGCCCGAACACCCGGTCGCCGGGCGCCTTGCCGTCGTCGCCATAGATTTTGGCCATATAGAAGCCCAGCGGTGGCGCGGTGAGAAGAAGCACAGCGATCAACACCGCGAACTGCAGCCAACTTGGCAATGACATCAGAACTTCTCCGGAAACAGCAGCGCGACGAACAGAAACGCGGTCAGCGCTAACGCGAGCGCGAGCCCGACTACGTTGTCCACGGTATTCACTGTCGCTAGGCTGCCTCTCGGCTGAGTTCCACTGTCGGCTGGCCGATTTCGTCGTTGCGGATCATCCGCTCACAGCCGCGGATGTAGAGCGTGCATAGCCCGAAAAAGGCCAACAGAACGAGCACCAACATGAGGTCACCCATCTCGAGTCCTCCGTTTTCTCTTCGCCACCACGCGCGCATCGATACCCGGCGTGGACGGTAGTTGCTTCCCGTTCGGATTACTGAGCCGTTGACGGGATCTTGGTGCTGCAGCTCGCCGATCTTGACGGAATCTTTACGGGGGCGGGAGGTCCCGGACTGGCTCTATTCGACGCACGGGGTGTGATCCGCGCCAAGGCGGGGTCCGCGTAGCGGCGGCCCTAGCGCGTCGGTCATCATGTTAGGCGGCCTTGCTGCTTCGACGGAGGGCACCTATGGGTCATGCCGAGCGGCTTGCGCTCGTGCTAGCAGGCGGCGGTATCGCGGGAATCGCCTGGGAGACAGGGATTCTGCTCGGTCTGCAGGACGAAGCCCCGTTGGCCGCCGAGCGCCTGTTGAACGCGGACATCCTGCTCGGCACGTCGGCGGGCTCCACGGTGGCCGCCCAGATCACAAGTGGCACCTCGGTGACGGATTTGTATGCGCGACAACTCGAGCCACCAACTTCTGAGATCGCCCCACACGTCGAGATCGACGAGCTGATCGAGTTGTTCGAGCATTCGAATGATGCCAGCAGCCCGATCACCGAGAGGTTGCGGTGGATCGGCGAACATGCGGTGTCGGCGCCGACCGTGTCCGAAGAAGCGCGTCGGGCCGTCATCGCGCAGCGGCTGCCGTCACACGGCTGGCCTGACCGTCGCCTCGAGGTCACCGCGATCGATGTCGAGACCGGTGAGCGCGTGCTTTTTGACCGGGACAGTGGAGTGTCGCTTGTCGACGCCGTCGCCGCCAGTTGCGCCGTGCCGGTGGTGTGGCCGCCGGTAACGATCAATGGCCGGCGGTTCATGGACGGCGGGGTGGGCAGCAGCGCGAACGTCGACGCCGTCACCGACGCCGACGTGGTCGTGATGCTGTCACCGACACCGGCGCCGGGGTTCTCGCCGTTCGGGCGGAGTCTGGCCGACGAATTGGCGTCCTACCCAGGCCGGACGCTGGGCATCTTCGCCGATGAGGCGGCGGTCGCCTCGTTCGGCCGCAATCCGCTCGACCCTGCATGCCGCGCGCCGTCGGCAGTCGCCGGCCGCGAGCAGGGCTGGCGCGAGGCTGCGAAGGTCACCGCCTTCCTCGACGCCGCTTCCTGAGGCGTTTGTGCATGCCCCAAGGGGTATCTCTCTTCTTCACTACTCAACGAAGAGGTGCGACATGGCTACAGCTTCTGCCGGTCGAGCCGCCGGTGAGCCCGAACGATGGGCGACGGTACAGGGGGCCGCGCTCGTCGTCGGCGCAGTGTTCCTGTTGGTAGGTGTCCTGGGCTTCGTGCCCGGTGTCACCGACTACGACGGTGGTATGAAGGTCGCCGGTCATGAATCGGGAGCGATGCTGCTGCACCTCTTTCACGTGTCGGTGCTCCACAACGTCGTGCACCTGCTGTTCGGTGTCGCGGGGTTGTTGATGGCGCGGACGATCAACGGCGCTCGCACCTTCTTGGTTGGCGGCGGAATCATCTACCTGGTTCTGTGGATCTACGGCCTGCTGATCAAGCCCGACAGCGCCGCCAACTTCATTCCGGTCAACACTGCGGACAACTGGCTGCATTTCGCGCTCGGTGTCGGGATGGCCGGGCTGGGCGTACTTCTCGGCCTACCGCGAGAAATCGTCCGGTCGGCAGCGGAACCTGAGCGGCGTTCTATCTGACCCCGGCTTGCTGCTTGCACGCCTCGATCTCCTCGAGGCTGGGCAGAGGCAGCACGTGCTTTGCTTCGGCTTCCTGAAGGCAACTTTCGTACTTGGCCTTCTTGTCCTCTAGCGACTGCTTCTGCAACTCGTGCACTCCCCAGACGACACCCAGCACCACGACCAGGCACACCAGGATCGCAGCGGCGAAATCCCTTCTCGTGGGTTCTCTCCACCGCGAAAAGTACGAACGCATACCGGCAAGGCTAGTCATAGGGTGTTGGTGCGGCTCGGGGGGTGTGCGACTGACCTCCACTACATTCGCCGCCGCGGTGGCAGGGGAACGAAAAACGATGTCCGCGAGCAGTACTCGGCGAACCCGGGCCGGTGTCTCATGTACTTCTCGGTCAGCTTGCCGCCCGTGACGTACATCAGGAGATACGTCATCAACACCGGGGACAGGATCGTCGTCAACGACACCCAGTCTGCGATCGAGACCAACCAGAGGCCCCACCATACCGCCGCGTCGCCGAAGTAGTTCGGGTGCCGCGTCCACGCCCACAGCCCGCGAGCCATGATCACGCCGCGGTTCGCCGGATCGGACCTGAAAGCGTGCATCTGATAGTCGCCGAGCGCTTCGAACGTCAACCCAATCGCCCAGACGAGCACACCGACGATGGCCACGGGGAGCAACACATTGCGAGTCGGACCCAGCACAGCCGAAAGTTGCAGCGGCAGAGAGACAAACCACGTCGCAACCGCCTGCACCACGAAGATCTTTCGCAGCACCGTACCGACCGAGAAGTCGCCGTCGAGCAGGTCGCGGTATCGCTGATCCTCGCCTTTGCCGCGGGAACGGACATAGAGGAACCCGGCCAAGCGGAGCCCCCACACAGCGGTCAGGCCCAACAGCAGCATCCGCCGCGACAAGTCGCCCGTTCCCAGGGCCGCAGCCGTCGCCGCGACTGCTACAAAGCCTATGCCCCAAGCGATGTCGACCACGTTGTAGCGGCCGAGTCGTCGCGCGAACACGAACGTCACCCCGTGCACAATCAGGACGGAAGCCGCGGCGGCGGCCGCCATCAGCACGAAACTCACTCGCTGTCGCCGGTAGCTTCGGATGACTCGGCGGACGCGTCATCGTGTGAATCACGCACTTTCTCATAGGAATTCAGTGCCTGCTCGGCCAGCATCCGCCCGATGTCGATCATGTCGGCGGCCCGGTGGAAATCGAGGCTTCGCGACGACGTGCGCGGCACCTCGATCAGGATGTCTGGCGGGTACGACGCCAGATGATGACGGGCCAACGCCGTCTGCATGATGTCGATGCTGCGATTCATCACCTCGAAACTGCCCAGTTTCGGCACCATCGCGGACGCCGTGGCAACGTCGTCGTCCGCAGCCTCGGCCAACTCCTCGTCCACCTCGTCGTCGCTCGCAGTGCTGAAGCGATTCAACACCGAACGCGCGGCGGGGGTTTCCAGCAGCGCGGACGTATTGCGCACCAACTTGTTGAACCACTCGGCGGCCGCGTTCGGTTCATCGCCGGCGCGACGTTGGCGATTCTTGTCGGCGTCCTCCCCACCCAGGCTCACCGCGATGGTGATGTCCGCGTTCGTTCCTGCCAACGGGCTGACTGGAAGCGGGTCCAGAATGCCGCCATCGGCCAGAACTCGTCCCTCGGAGATGTACGGCGAGATCACACCCGGGATCGCGATCGAGGCGCGAATCGCAACGTCCAGCGGTCCGCGCTGCAACCACAGCGACTTCCCGCTGATGAGGTCCGTGGTCACTGCGGTGTAAGGGATCGGGAGTTTCTCGATCTCGGCCTCCCCAAGCAGGTCCCTGACCACGTCCAGCACCTTCTCGGCGCGGAAAAAACCTGGGCCTCGCCACGCGGGGTCGAGCAATCGTAAGACTCCGCTCTGATTCAAAGCCCGGGCCCAGTCGGTGAAGTCGTCCAGTGCGTTGGTTGCGTGCAGACCGCCGACCAGCGCGCCCATGGAGGAGCCTGCGATACCGACGATTTCGTAGCCGCGGTCAAGGAGTTCGGCGATCACCCCGATGTGGGCGTATCCCCGCGCGCCGCCGCTGCCGAGTGCCAGCGCTACGCGTTTGCCGTCCATGTCGATATTGTGCGCCCCGGCTAGTCGCAGCCGCCTTCCGCCGCTGCCTTCGCCGCGACGATAACCCCGGCCTGGCGTTGCGGGCTCAGCTCGCTCCACGGCGTGTTCCATGTGCCGTCCTCACCGGTGGCCGACGCCTGCACCATCGCGAGATACGGCTCGATCTGGGCCTGCGGATCGCCGGGCTTGTCTTTCATCCATTCGCGTGCCCAGTGACACGCCTGGTAGTACTCCTCTTCGGTCGAACTCGCCGGCACATCGACTGCCGTGGTCACGCCGTTCGGCGAGATGCCGACCTGCGCCTGGGCCGAGGGCGGCGCGGCCGCCGGTGGTGAGTTCGGCTCGCCCTGGTTCGAAGGCTTCTCCGACGACGAACATCCGGCCAGCACTATCGGGCAGGCGATCGTGGCCAACACGAAACTCTGGGACCACCGCACAGCATTCATGTGTGCAAGACTATTTGCCGTGATGGGGCACATCGGCACTCGGGAGTGTTGTTAAGCGGTGCACTTCACGAATCACGTTCGACCGGAGGCGAATTGCGGCGCCGTCGAAGTCCCCGCGGCGCTGGTCATCGAGCGCAACGTGCTGGAGTGGGGGTGCGACCCGACCAGCGACGCCCGCCTGCCTCAAGCCGTCGACGACGACGTCGAATGGGTGGTGATCTGCTCAGAGGGTTACACCTCGAGCCTGGCAGCGGCGGCGCTGCAGGACCTCGGGCTGCACCGCGCCACCGACGTCGTCGGGGGCTACCGTGCGCTGCACGAGACCGGCGCGCTGGCGGCCCTCACTCGGGCGCCTTGACCACCTCGCGTAACCGCTGGGTCTTCTCCGGTGTCCACCCCGGCGGCTGCAGAATCGCCGCCCACGCGTTGACGACGTCCTTGACATAGCGGTGCCCGTGACCGTCGGGAACATCGACCGCCACCGCCATGTCAGCCGACACCTGCAAGAACGTCACGACGGGGAACCAAAACATGTCGCTCGGCCGGTCGTAGCCCGCAGGTTCGCGCAGCCAGTCCGGTTCGGAGAACAATAGGTCGGGGTTCCACCAGGTGATCGGGTCGGACGCATGCTGCAGGTACACCACCCGGGGGTCGGCCCACGGGTCCGCCGGCCGGCCGAGGTTGTCTGCGCGTGCCGAGAAGCGCACGTTGTAACCCTCTTGGTAAATGGGCAGCCACTCTGGCGATCCGGGATCGCGGTTGTCGGTCGCCTCCTGCCACATCGTGTTGTTGAACGTCGGTCCGGAGAACAACGCACCGTCGGTGCGGGCGACGATGTTGTTGACCGACAGGAACGGCGCCTCCCCACCGAAAGATCCCAGGCTCTCGCCGAACACGACGAGCTTGGGCCGCTGCTCTTCCGGAAGCGCGCGAACCCGCGCCGAGACTGCCTCGAACAGCGCCTGCCCCGCGTGCCGCGCGTTCTCCTTGTCGACAAGGAAAGACAGCCAGCTCGGCAGGAATGAGTACTGCATTGAAACGATCGCGCTGTCGCCGTTGAACATGTACTCGATCGCCTCGGCCTCTGCCGCGTTGATCCAGCCGGTACCGGTGGTGGTGGCGACGGCGACGACCTTGCGCTTCAGCCCGCCCGTGCGCTCCAGCTCGCGGGCCGCCAGCTCGGCGGTGGCGTCGATACCGTCGGCGGACTCCAGCCCTGCATATGCGCGGATCGGTTCGACGGCCGGCGCGCCGTTGAACTTCGAGAGCTCCTCGACGGTGCGAGCGCTGTCGACGAAGATGCGGCCCTGGTTGCCCAGCGAGGCCCACGTCACCAGTGAGCCCGGTCCCCCCGATCGCAGTGGGCTGGTCGGCGGCGGGGAGTTCGGGTCCATCTCGTTGTTGACGGCTTCGAAGGTGTTGTTCATTGTGCTCATGGCGAACCGCAGGATCACGCCGTTGAGGATCGCGATGAACAGTGCCACCACCAGCGCAACGGCGACGACTCCCGAAACCCGCGGCGGCGCAATCCGATTCAGCTGCCGTACCAGAAACCGGATGAACTTGCCGATCAGTTGGCCGATTTCGACGAACACGAAAAGGATGACGATCGACAGGATCGCGGCGAGCGGGTAGTCATGCCATTTGAGATGTGGCACGCTCATCAAGTCGCGGACGTGGTTCTGCCACACGTGAAACCAGATGATCATCCCGATGGTGCCGGCGACGCCTAGGCCCAACAGAATCCACCATGCGATCCGAGGCGGCTTGGGGCTGCTGTCCCTGGACATCATGAACCGCACCAGCCACACCGCGAACACGCCGAACGAATAGCCGGTCGCGCCTGCCGCGCCGCTGACAACGCCTTGGAAGAGCGGGCCGCGCGGAAGCAGCGATGGGGTCATCGACAACCACAAGAACACCAGCCCGACGGCGGTGCCGGTGAACGTATACCGCCGCTGCCACCAGTCGGGTTTGTCGACGGGCTCCCAGGCAGTCTCGTGGGTTGGTTTCTCGGGTGGTTCTGCGGTTGGTTCCGGGGTGGCATCCGGCTTTTCTTCGGCGGCCTGGGTGTCGGTCATGCCCCTATCTTCAGCGGTGAGTGAAGCTCGGTGTGCGTTTCTCGACAAACGCGGCCATGCCCTCACTCTGATCGTCGGTCGCGAACGCTGAGTGGAACAGCCTGCGCTCGTGCAGCAGGCCCTCCGACAGCGACGATTCGAACGCGCGGTTAACGGCCTCCTTGGCCATCCGGGCCGCAGGCAGTGACATCGAAGCGATGGTGGTGGCGACGGACATCGCCTCGCGCTGCAGGTCGTCGGCGGGCACCACGCGTGACACCAGCCCGCTGCGTTCGGCTTCGACGGCGTCCATGTTGCGGCCGGTCAGGATCATGTCCATCGCCTTGGCTTTGCCGATCGCTCGGGTGAGTCGTTGCGAGCCACCCATCCCGGGCAGTACGCCGAGTTTTATCTCGGGCTGGCCGAACTTGGCTGTGTCGGCAGCGATCAGCACGTCGCACATCATCGCGAGTTCGCAGCCGCCGCCGAGTGCGTAGCCGCAGACAGCGGCGATCGTCGGCGTCCGCACTGCGGCGAACTTGCCCCAGGCCGCGAAGTAGTCGGATGCGAACACATCCGCGAACGAGAGCGCGGCCATCTCCTTGATGTCGGCGCCCGCCGCGAACGCCTTGGCGGAGCCGGTGACGATGATGGCGCCGACGCCTGGGTCGTCGTCGAGTTCGGCTGCGGCAGTAGTGACTTCGTTCATCACCTGGCCGTTGAGTGCGTTGAGTGCCTGGGGACGATTCAGCGTGATCGTCGCCACCCGGTTCTGGCGGTCGACGAGGATCGTTTCGTACGTCATCGGTGGTCCCTTCTAGAACGACAGATCATTCTCGGCGGGCGCGAAGAACGCCTCGACGTCGGCGGCGCTGACGCCCGACAGCGACGAGGGCGACCACTTGGGGTTGCGGTCCTTGTCGATGACCTGCGCGCGGATACCCTCCACGTGATCGTGGAGCCGCAGCGAGGCACACGACACCCGATACTCCTGGCGCAGAACGTCTTCCAGGGTGTCGAGCTTGCGCGCCCGGCGGATTGCCTCCAGGGCCACCGCGAGAGCAGTGGGAGAGCGGGTGGCGATCAGGTTGGCAGCGTCGTTGGCCGGCCCGGCGTCGTGTCCGCGCAGTGCCGCGACGATGTCGGCGACCGTCTCGCCTGCATAGCACTCGTCGATCCAGCTGCGTTGTGCCGCAAGGTTGCTTGGCGGCGGCGCGACCGCATATTTCTTCACGGCATCATCGAGCCCGTCGGTGACGATCGCTCGGGCGAACTCGTCGAGACCTTGATGTGGGACGTAGTGGTCGGCGAAACCCATTGCGATGGCATCGGACCCGGAGAACGGAGCGCCGGTCAGCGCCGCGTGCAGACCCAAGTTGCCCGGTGCACGCGACAGGTAGTAGGTGCCGCCGACGTCCGGGATGAAGCCGATGCTGACCTCGGGCATCGCGACCTTCGAGGTGTCGGTAACGACGCGCGTGCCGGCGTGCACAGAGATGCCGACGCCGCCGCCCATGACGATGCCGTCCATGAGGGCCACGTAGGGCTTGGGGTAGCGGGCGATGTAGTGGTTCAGGAGGTATTCATCGTGGTAGAACTTCCTGGTCTCGCTGCCGCCGTCGGCGAGGATGCTGTAGTAGATCGCGACGATGTCGCCGCCCGCGCACAGTCCCCGCTCGCCCGCACCGCGGACCACCACCGCTTCGACGTCGTCGTCGTCGGCAAAGTCCCGCAGCAGCGAGTGCATCGCGGTGACCATCGAATGCGTCAGCGAGTTGATGGCCTTTGGCCGGTTCAGCGTCAAGAACCGGACGCCGTCGGCGGCCTCGGTCAGGATTTCCGGTTCCCCGGTCACTGGGAGGGTCACGGGGAGCAATCTAGATCGTCCGCCCCGGATCGGCCCGCCGCGGGTAAGGTTCACCTCGGAGGATGGTCCTGGGAACCTGCGAAGTCCGTCGATCGTTGGACAGTTGTTCTCGGCCACAGCACACGGAGAGGAACCGACGGTGCGGGAGTCAAGCAACCCGGTATTTCGATCGCTGCCTAAGCAGCAAGGCGGATACGCGCAGTTCGGCCCCGGCTACGCCGCCGGCGCGCAACAGGTTTACCAGGGCTACCAAACTGAGCCCTACGTCCAGCAGGGCGTTTCGCGCCCGCTGACCATCGACGACGTCGTCACCAAGACCGGCATCACCCTCGGTGTGCTCTCGCTCGTGGCGGTGGTGTCGTACTTCCTGGTCGGCAGCAGCCCCGGGCTGGCCGGGCCGTTCACGCTGGTAGGCGCGCTCGGCGGTCTGGTGTTGGTGCTGATCGCGACGTTCGGTCGCAAGCAGGACAACCCGGCCATCGTGCTGAGCTACGCCGCGCTCGAGGGCCTGTTCCTCGGCGCAATCTCATGGCTGTTCGGCAATGTGGTCGTGTCAGGCGGGAGTGCCGGCGCGCTGATCACACAGGCGGTCCTCGCCACCATCGGCGTGTTCGCCGGCATGCTCGTCGTCTACAAGACAGGCGCCATCCGCGTGACGCCGAAGTTCACGAGGATGATCGTGGCCGGCCTGTTCGGTGTGTTGGTGCTGATGCTCGGCAACCTGGTGCTCTCGCTGTTCGGCGTGGGCGGTGGCGAAGGCATGGGTCTGCGCAGCGGTGGCCCGATCGCGATCATCTTCTCGCTCATCTGCATCGGTCTGGCGGCGTTCAGCTTCCTGATCGACTTCGACGCTGCCGACCAAATGATCCGCGCCGGCGCGCCGGAGAAGGCGGCGTGGGGCATCGCGCTGGGTCTCACGGTCACGCTCGTGTGGCTGTACCTGGAAATCCTGCGTCTGCTCAGCTACTTCCAGAGCGACTAGCAGCAACCCGTTTGAGACTGCGTACAGATCGCGAAATCTCGTGAAATCACGATCTGTACGCAGTCTCGTCGTGTCTGGGGCGCGTTCATTCACAGGCCGCGACCTGAGCGTGTTCAGGACAGCCCAACGCACGCGATGCTGTACTGGTGTTGGGGGAGCATCCGTTCATCGGGAGTGAGGCCGTCGCCTCCGGTCTGGTGAAGTAGCATCAGCTGCGGTCGGGGTTTCGCGCCCTCTTTCCCGACGTATACGTCGAGAAGGACCTCACGCTGACGGTTCGTCACCGTGCGACGGCTGGTTGGCTGTGGACCCGCCGGCAGGGCGTGATCGCGGGGATGACGGCGGCGGCGTTGCATGGCGCCAAGTGGGTGGACGACAGCCTGCCCGTCGAGCTGGTGTGGTCGAACGCGAGAGCCGCACCCGGGGTGCGCACCTTCGACATGCGATTGCGGCCCGAGGAAATGGGCGACATCGCCGGACTTCCCGTCACCACGCCTCTGCGCACTGCGTTCGACATTGGCCGGCGCGGACGGCTCGGTGAAGCGGTGGCGCGACTCGATGCGCTGGGTAATGCAATGGGGTTCACTGCCGAGGACGTGTTGGCGTTGGCGAGCCATCATCGTCGTGCCCGCGGCGTTTGCCAGCTTCGTACGGCGCTCGGCCTCTACGATCCCGGCGCCGCGTCGCCGAAGGAATCCTGGCTGCGGATGTTGCTGATCAATGCGGGATTCCCGCGGCCGGCTACACAGATTCCCATCACCAGTCCCGACGGCTCACGGCAGTACTACATCGACATGGGGTGGGAAGACTGATGGTCGCCGTCGAGTACGACGGCGAGCAGCATCGTCTCGACCCCACTGTCTACGCCTACGACATCCAGCGCTCCGAGGACATCGCGGAACTCGGCTGGCTGAGAGTCCGTGTGGTCAAACGGAACCGAGCTGTCGACGTCATAGCCCGCGTGCAACGCGCATACCTGTCGAGACTGCGTACAGATCGCGAAATCTCGTGAAATCGCGATCTAGACGCAGTTTCGTCTCCGGAGCTAGCTCAGGCGCTCGAGGATCATCGCCATGCCTTGCCCGCCGCCCACGCACATCGTCTCAAGACCGAACGTCTTGTCGTAGGTCGTCAGGTTGTTCAGCAGCGTGACCGTGATCCGCGCGCCCGTCATTCCGAACGGATGTCCCAGCGCGATCGCCCCACCCGAGACATTCAGCTTGTCCAGATCCATCCCGAGTTCGCGCGCCGAACCGAGCACCTGCACGGCGAACGCCTCGTTGATCTCGTAGAGGTCGATATCGTCGATCGTCATGCCGGCGTTGGCCAGCGCCTTCCGTGACGCCTCGATCGGCCCGAGTCCCATGATCTCCGGCGACAGCCCCGAGACGCCGGTCGCCACGATGCGGGCCAGCGGCGTCAGCCCGAGCTCGCGCGCCTTCTCGTCCGACACGATCACCACGGCCGCCGCGCCGTCATTCAGCGGGCACGCGTTACCCGCGGTTATCGTGCCGTTCGGTCGAAACACCGGCTTGAGCTGGCTGACCTTCTCGTAGGTCGTGCCGGGACGCGGTCCGTCGTCCGTCGCAACCACCGACCCGTCCGGCAGTGTCACGGGAACGATCTCGCGCTGGAAGAAGCCGTTGTCGATCGCGTGCTCGGCCCGGTTCTGCGAACGCACGCCCCAGTGATCCTGGTCCTCGCGGCTGATCCCGGTAAGCAGCGCAACGTTTTCCGCGGTCTGGCCCATCGCTATGTACACGTCGGGCAGTGTGCCGTCCTCGCGGGGGTCATGCCACGAGTCCGCACCCGCGGCCGCCTCGGCAGACCGCTGTTCCGCGTCGGCGAACAGCGGGTTGTGCGTGTCCGGCCAGCCGTCCGACGTGCCTTTGGGGAACCGTGACACGGTTTCGACGCCTGCCGACACGAACGCAGTACCCTCACCGGCCTTGATCGCGTGGAACGCCATCCGGGTGGTCTGTAGCGACGACGAGCAGTAGCGGTTCACGGTGGTGCCCGGCAGGAAGTCGTATCCCAGCTGGACCGCGACCGCACGGCCGACGTTGAAACCCGCTTCCCCGCCAGGCTGCCCGCAGCCCATGATCAGGTCATCCAAGTCGCGCGGATCCAGTGCGGGCACCTTGTCCAGCGCCGCGCGCACCATCTGCGCGGCCAGGTCGTCGGGACGCATGTCGACCAGCGACCCCTTGCCGGCGCGGCCGATCGGCGAGCGGGCGGTCGAAACGATGACGGCTTCGGGCATGACGGCTCCTGTACTCGAGTGAACGAGAACGAACCTAGTCCGCCTCAGCCCGCGGGCACCACGACGGGTGCCGGCACCCCAGTGGTGCGCCGCCACATTCGCGCCACCAACCGCAGCCGGCTGCGAAGCGTGCGCGCTTCGGCGGCTCGCGACACCCAGGGCAGCTCCGGGACCGGCCCGCCGGTCCACTCGCCGAGCGCGCTGCACAGCGCCGGGAAGAGCTGTCTGGCCGCCAACGCGTAACCCGCAGCGGACGGGTGGTACATGTCCTCGGAGAACAGCAGTTCCGGAGCGTGCAGGAACTCGGGGGCGAGCAGGTCCGCCAGCGGCACGGGGACGCCGCCCGCGGCGCGCACAGCCGCGGCCTGCGCGCGGGCAAGCCGCAGTCCCCGGGTGCGGACGGTCCACCGCAGTGGCTGCGGAATCGCGATGATCACACCGAAATCCGGACACGTGCCGACGACGACGACGGTGCCGGCCGCCCGCAGTCGCGTCACCGCTGCGCCGAGCCTTCGCGCCGACGGGGCGACGCCGTTGAGCGCGGTGATGTCGTTCGCGCCGATCATGATGACGGCCGCATCCGGATGCGGACCCGCGACGAACATCGCGTCGACTTGGCCGGACAAGCCCTTCGACGTCGCGCCAGGAATTGACTTCGTGCTCAAGCGAATTTGTTTCCCGGTTTCGTCCGCCAGGGCACGAGCCAGCAACACCCCTGGCACGTCGTCGGCTGACTGGCAGCCCAGACCTGTCGCAGTCGAGTCGCCGAAGATCATCAGATGCAAGTCGAATGGCACACCGCGAGACCAGCGTTCGACGGGGCCGCCGCCCGGTGTGTAGACGCCGTCCGCGCGGGGCGGTGCGTCCCAGGTCCGCGGAATCACACTGCGAGCCTGATCCGCCTGCTCGTACAGGAAGTTTCGCGCGCCGACGTACGCGCCGCCGGATGAAGCGAGCACACCCACGGCCGCCAACGCGACGGTCGACCGACGCGGCACGCGGATGCCCACGAGTCAGAGTTTACGTGGGGAAAAGAGCGGATCCCGCTGCGAAACGGCGATGAGGCGGCGCGCCGAAACCACAACTTTCAACGCGATCACGAGCCAATATCGGATCCGGTATCAAATCATGTTGGTCGGTTGTTGAATCGGTTGTAGATGTCAAGCTAAGTTTTACCGGGAATTGACGCCGCGACCCGTGGTACCCGGCCTACAACGGCGTAGGAGTGTGAGATGACTGCTGCAAGCAAGGTCTCGGGGTCGCCCCGCGCACACATCGGCGCAGGTCGCGCGCTTAAAGCCCGCAAGTATCCGGTCAGCAAGGGCGCTGCCGTCGAGGTGGTCGAAAACGGGCCGAGCGTCGCCGGCCGACTGGCCTGGCTAGGCGCTCGGCTAACAATTCGACCGACACTGACAGTTGGAAGCCACATCCCGTTGTTCCCCTGGCCATGGGGTCTGCTCGACTTTGCCGCCAAGGCGTTGCTGCCCATCCCGGGGACTGTCCGGGCGACGGTCAAGCTGCCGCACTGCACAGCTCAGCTCGTCCGGGCCAAGGGCGTGCTTCCGGCCGACGGCAAGCGTCGCATCGTGCTGTACATGCACGGCGGCGCGTTCCTCACGTGCGGAGCGAACACGCACGGGCGACTCACCACAATGATCTCCCACTACGCCGACTCGCCCGTGCTGGTGCTGAACTACCGGATGATCCCTAAGCACACGATTGGGCAGGCCATCGACGACTGCTACGACGGCTACATGTGGCTGCGCGAGCTCGGATACGGGCCGGATCAGATTGTGCTTGGCGGAGATTCGGCCGGCGGCTACCTGGCGCTGGCGCTAGCGGAGCGTCTGCTCGATGAGGGCGAGGAACCCGCCGCGATGGTGTCGCTCTCGCCGCTGATGCATTTGGAGATGCACCACAAGCAGAACCACCCGAACATCCGGACCGACGCGATGTTCCCGCCCAAGGCTTTTGACGCGTTGGTCGAGATCATCGCGCGAGCGGCGGCCGGTCGCATCGTCGACGGCGAGCCCGAAGACGTCTACGAGCCACTGGATCACGTCGAACCGGGCCTGCCTCCCACGCTCATTCACGTCTCGGGCTCCGAGGTGCTGCTGCACGACGCCCGCTTGGCCGCACGCCGACTGGCCGCTGCGGGCGTGCCAGCCGAAGTGCGGATCTGGCCCGGACAGATGCACGTATTCCAGCTGTGCGCGCCGCTGGTCCCCGAGGCCGTGCGGTCGCTGCGCCAGATCGGCGAGTACATCCGGGAAGCCACCGGATAACCGCAACTGCGATCATGGACGCATGCGGATTGCCCAGCACATCAGCGAGCTGATCGGCAACACCCCTCTGGTCGAACTGCACTCGGTCGTCCCCGAAGGGGCCGGCAGGGTCGTCGCGAAGGTCGAATACCTCAATCCCGGCGGCAGCGTAAAGGACCGTATCGCCGTTAAGATGGTCGACGCCGCGGAAGCCAGTGGCGAGTTGCGACCCGGCGGGACCATCATCGAGCCCACTTCCGGCAACACCGGCGTCGGCCTGGCGCTGATCGCTCAACAGCGCGGCTACAAGTGCATCTTCGTGTGCCCCGACAAAGTCAGCGAAGACAAGCAGAACGTGCTACGGGCGTATGGCGCCGAAGTCGTCGTCTGTCCGACGGCCGTCCCGCCCGATCACCCGGACAGCTACTACAGCGTGTCCGACCGGCTGGTCGAAGAGATCGACGGCGCGTGGAAGCCCGACCAGTACTCCAACCCGAACGGGCCGGTCAGCCACTACGAGACCACCGGACCGGAGATCTGGGCCGACACCGACGGCAAACTGACGCACTTCGTGGCCGGCGTCGGGACCGGCGGGACGATCACCGGCGCGGGCCGCTACCTCAAAGAGATTTCGGGAGGACGCGTGCGCGTCGTCGGCGCGGATCCTGAAGGCTCGGTGTACTCGGGCGGTTCGGGTCGGCCGTATCTGGTCGAAGGCGTCGGCGAGGACTTCTGGCCTGCGGCGTATGACCCGACGGTTCCCGACGAGATCATCGCCGTATCCGACGCCGACTCGTTCGAGATGACCAGGCGGCTGGCCCGGGAAGAGGCGCTGCTGGTGGGCGGTTCATGCGGCATGGCGGTGGTCGCGGCCGTGAAGGTCGCCGAGAATGCAGGTCCCGACGCGCTCGTCGTCGTGCTGCTTCCCGACGGCGGCCGCGGCTACATGTCCAAGATCTTCAACGACGACTGGATGTCGTCGTACGGATTCCTGCGCACCCGCCTGGACGGCTCAATCGCGCAGCCCACAGTCGGAGATGTGTTGCGCGGCAAGTCCGGTGCGTTGCCCGACCTTGTGCACACCCATCCTTCCGAGACGATTCGCGACGCGATCGGCATCCTGCGCGAGTACGGCGTGTCGCAGATGCCGGTGGTGGGAGCCGAACCGCCCGTAATGGCAGGCGAAGTCGCCGGCAGCGTGTCCGAGCGCGAACTGCTTTCCGCAGTGTTCGAGGGTCGCGCGAAACTCACCGACGCGGTCAGTCAGCACATGAGCCCGCCCATGCCGATGATCGGCACCGGCGAGCTTGTCGGCGGCGCGGCGAAGATGCTGCGTGAGTGCGACGCGTTGATGGTCGTCGAGGAAGGCAAGCCTGTCGGCGTGATCACGCGCCAGGACCTTCTCGGATTCCTGTCGGGAAACGGTCGTCAGGGCTAGCCGTGGGCTAGCCGACAGGCGTCTGCCCGGATTCGTCGCTTACCGCCTTTAGACCGCCTTCTCCGGTATGGTGAGCAGCGC
Organism: Candidatus Sericytochromatia bacterium; assembly: GCA_050262635.1. Lineage (GTDB taxonomy): Bacteria > Actinomycetota > Actinomycetes > Mycobacteriales > Mycobacteriaceae > Mycobacterium. Next base: position 35,121 of record JBLNEK010000198.1, read on the forward strand.
TTAACCGGGCACTCGCTTCAAGAGGAAGGCGACAATGACCGAACAACCCCCAGGTAGTTATCCGCCGCCGCCGCCCGAGGGCTATCCGCCGCCGCAACAACAGAGCGGTGGATATCCGCCCCCTTCCGCCGATTATGCGGGAGCGGCTCCAGCGGCCGGCACGAACAGTCTGGCCATCGCATCCTTGGTGTGCTCGGTCGTCGGTGTCCTCTGTGGCATCGGGTCGATACTCGGAATTGTGCTCGGCGTCATCGCGCTGAACCAGATCAAGCAGACGGGCCAGGGCGGCCGCGGTCTTGCGCAGGCCGGCATCATCGTGGGCGCGGTCCTGTTGGCGCTCGGCATCATCGGTTACATCGTCTACTTCTCTTCGCAGTAGCGAAGAGAAGTTCGCCAATCCCCAACGTCTGCAGCTCAATCCGGCATGGATGGGAAATCTCGGTGCGGCCGCCCGGGTGGCGAAGCCACGCTGCCGATGCCAGCCAAACAGTCGAGATCGCAACGCAGATAACGTAATTCGACCGAGAAGGGAATCATGACCGATCAGCCGCCCGGCGGTTACCCGCCGCCTCAGCCGCCGCAGGACGGCGGTTATCCCCCGCCTCAGCCGCCTTCGGCCGGAGGCTACTCGACGCCACCGCCCCCGCCCAGCGGACCGGCTGGTGGTTACCCGACCCCGCCGCCGCAGAGCGGTGGTTATCCGCCACCTCCGCCGCCGCAGGGTGGCGGCTACCCTCCGCCGGCCGGCGGCTATCCGCCCGCTCCGGGCGGATATACGCCTGCCGGCGGCCCAGGCTACGGCGGCTATGGCGGCGGACAGACCTACAACGTCGGCGACGCGTTCTCTTGGGCGTGGAACAAGTTCAGCAAGAACGCAGGCCCGTTTGTTATCGCGACCCTGATCTACGGCATGATCGAGTTGGTGGTACTCGGGATTTTGATCGTTCTGTCGCTCGCGTTGTCACCGGAATCGGAATACACCTCATACGACGGCGGTTTCGCCTCCTCATGGAGTGCGTTCAGTTTCGGCGGAATGGTGATGAATCTGATCTTCACGTTCGTGCTGATGCTCGTCGCGTACACGATTCAATCCGGCTACCTGAGCGGCGTCCTCGATATCGCGAATGGCCATCAGGTCTCCGTCGGTTCCTTCTTCAAGCCGCGAAACTTGGGCAACGTGGTGATCGCAGGCCTGATCGTCAGCGCCATCGTGGCGGTCGGCAACGCGCTGTGCTGGATCCCGGGCCTCGTCGCGAGCTTCCTCCTGATGTTCACGATCGTGGCCTTGCTCGATCGCAACCTCGCGCCCGTCGACGCGATCAAGAACAGTTTCGATACGGTCAAGAACAATTTCGGTAACGCGTTGATTGCATGGCTGATCATCGGTGTGATCACGGCCGTCGGTGCGTTCCTTTGTGGCGTCGGGCTTCTCGTCGCCGTCCCGGTGGCGAGTTTGTTCTTGGTGTACACCTACCGTGGCCTGACTGGCGGTCAGGTGGCGCCGCTGACGCCGTAGGCGGCTATCGGAAGGCGCTGACCCCGGTCAGCGCTTCTCCGATCACCAGTTGGTGCACCTCGGACGTGCCCTCGTAGGTCAGCACCGACTCGAGGTTGTTGGCATGGCGCATCACTGGGTACTCCAGCGTGATCCCGTTGGCGCCCAACAGCGTTCGGCATTCCCGGGCGATCGCGATCGCTTCGCGGACGTTGTTGAGCTTGCCGACGCTCACGTGGTCAGGCCGGATCTTGCCGGCATCTTTGAGGCGCCCCAGATGCAGCGCCAGCAGTTGCCCCTTGGCGAGTTCGACAGCCATGTCGGCGACTTTGGCCTGCGTCAGCTGGTAGGCGGATAACGGCTTGTCGAACACCACGCGCGTGCTCACGTAGTCCAGTGTGGCCTCAAGGCAGTCGCGGGCGGCGCCGACAGCGCCGAACACGATTCCGAACCGGGCCTCTGACAGGCACGCGAGCGGGCCCGACAAGCCGCGTGCCTCAGGCAGTTTCGCGTCAGCCGGCAGGCGGAGGTCGTCGAACGCAAGCTCTGAGGTGATCGACGCGCGCAGGGACAGCTTGTGCGTCATGGTGCGGGCGGAGAAGCCGGGGGTGTCGGTGGGGACGACGAAGCCCGCGATACCATCGTCGGTTCGGGCCCAGACGATCGCGACGTCGGCGATCGTGCCATTGGTGATCCACATCTTGGTGCCGTTGAGAATCCAGTCGCTGCCGTCGCGGCGTGCGGTGGTGCGCATGCCGGAGGGGTTGGACCCGAAGTCGGATTCGGTCAAGCCGAAGCACCCGATCGCCTCGCCGGCGGCCATCAGCGGCAGCCATCGCTCGCGCTGCTCTTCCGAACCGTGCCGGTGGATCGCGAACATCGCCAGCGACCCCTGCACCGAGACCAGGCTGCGCAGTCCGCTGTCGACCGCCTCGAGTTCCTGGCACACCAGCCCGTAGGCGGTGGCCGACGACCCTGAGCAGCCGTAGCCCGTCAGATGCATGCCGAGCAGCCCCAGCTTGCCGAGGTCGGCGGCCAGCTCGCGGGCCGGCATCTCGCCGGACTCGAACCAGTCGGCGATGTGCGGGCGCAGACGCTGCTCGCCGAACCGGCGAATGGTGTTGCGCAACTCGATCTCTTCGGCCGACAGCGACGAGTCGATGTCGAGCAGGTCGTCAATCGCGGCGGTAGTACCCATGTCCTATGTCTACACCGGACGCCATAGGCTCGGTCACCATGAGTGAGCACCGCGGTTTGGCGACCAGAGCCATCCACGCCGGTTACCGGCCCGACCCGGCCACCGGAGCCGTCAACACCCCGATCTACGCGAGCTCCACGTTCGCCCAGGACGGCGTCGGCAACCTGCGCGGCGGTTTCGAGTACTCGCGCACCGGCAACCCGACTCGCTCTGTGTTGGAGGCCTCGCTCGCGGCGGTGGAGGAGGCGTCGTACGGACGGGCCTTCAGCTCCGGAATGGCCGCCACCGACTGCGCATTGCGGGCCCTGCTGCGCCCGGGCGACCACGTCGTGATTCCCAACGACGCGTACGGCGGAACGTTTCGGCTCATCGACAAGGTGTTCACGCAGTGGGGCGTGACGTACACCGCGGTTCCACAGTCGGATCTCGACGCGGTACGCGACGCGATCACCGGTGCCACGAAGCTGATCTGGGTGGAGACGCCGACGAATCCGCTGCTGACGGTGGCGGATATCGCCGCGATCGCAGAGCTGGCGCGGGGTCAGGCAGAAGTTTTGGTGGACAACACGTTTGCATCGCCAGCGCTGCAACGGCCGCTGACGCTCGGCGCCGACGTCGTGTTGCACTCCACCACGAAGTACATCGGTGGGCACTCCGACGTGGTGGGCGGCGCGCTGCTGACCAGTGATCCTGAGCTCGACGAGGCGTTCGGCTTCCTGCAGAACGGAGCAGGTGCCGTTCCCGGGCCGTTCGACGCCTACCTGACGCTGCGCGGGTTGAAGACGCTGGTGGTCCGGATGCAGCGACACACCGAGAATGCCGTTCGGGTGGCTGAATTCCTCGACGCACACCCCGCGGTCAGCCAAACGTTGTACCCGGGGCTGCCGAGCCATCCCAACCACGACGTCGCGGTCCGGCAGATGAGTGGCTTCGGCGGCATGGTCTCGGTCCGGCTTCGCGGCGGCCGGCAGGCGGCACTCGACTTTTGCTCTCGCACAGAGGTTTTCATCCTTGCCGAGTCGCTGGGCGGCGTCGAATCGTTGATCGAGCATCCCGGTGCGATGACCCATGCGTCGACCGCCGGTTCGCTGCTAGAGGTGCCCGACGATCTCGTCCGCTTGTCGGTCGGCATCGAGGACGTCGACGATCTGATCGGCGATCTCGGGCAGGCGCTGAAGTGACAACAGAAATGCATCGGCGGAACGGCCCGTTCTCTCCTCATCCGGGCGTATCGTTCGCTTAGCGGGAGATGGGGATAATAATGGCCAACTTCTCCAACGAGGGTGCTTTGCCGCAGCGTGCGCCGCCCTCGCGTTCACGGGCTTCGCACTTCCGGTCGCAGGGGCCGACCCAGACAGCGATACCTGGGACATCGAGGAATACGACGCTTGTATGAACAAAACCGTGAGAGACCCGGGCTACTGCTGCTGGCATTCAGGCGGGGTGTGGGACCTTCTGCATCAGACATGTAGAGCCCCCACTCCGGCGGCTCCGGCTGCGGGTCCATTGCCGCCGAACATCGATCCGTCGCGCATCGGACCGGATGCGCCGGTGGCGACCGCTGTCCCCACGCAGTAACGGATCACCTCAACGCCGGCTCAAGCGCCGAGGCCATCACCGCCAGGTTCACCTGCGAAAGACCCTCGGCGGTAGTTTCGTCGACCCAGCAGCCGGCCGCGATGTCAGCCGCACGGGAGTCCACCCACTGCCAGCCCCGCTCGTTGAGGCTCAGCAGCGCGCCCAGCCCGTCGGCCGCGTGCAATAGCGAGATGATCGCCGCTGTCGTCGGCGCCGGATTGCGCAATTCGAATAGTGCACCCAACAGCGCCGAGCGCGCCCGGTCCACCCTTGAGCGGTCCTGCATCGTCCATACCCGAGGCGACTTGTTGCCCCGCAACTGAATTGGCCGAATGAACCCGCCCTGCTCAAGCTGGCCCAGCAATGCCGGCTCCACACCGCGGCGCACCTTGGCCACCGCTGCTTGGGGTTTCATCGGCCGCCCCTGCAGCCGCCGTATGGCCGGATCGAGAATCGGGTCGGCGAGATCGGGTCCGGTGAGCAGCACCAGCCTCCCGGGCGCGGCCGGCTCGTTGTCGAGAGCAGGCCGGATCCTGCAGGCTAACGCCAGGTCCAACAGCACCGCGGCGGCGAGCATCTTCTCGCGCCGGTCACGGTCCAGCGCAGGGCGATTAGACGCGTTGTCCAGCAGCAGCAGAAGCAAGTCTTCGGCGATCTGCGCCATCAATTACGAGTGGTACGGCTCCGCGCTGATCAGCGTCACCTTCGCGGTGTTGCCGTTGGGCAGCGTGTACGTGCGCGTCTCGCCGACCTTCGCGTCGATCAGCGCACCGCCGAGCGGCGAATTCGGCGAGTACACCTCGAGCTTGCCGTCGGTCACGCCTTCCTGGCGGGTGCCGATCAAGAACGTCTCGGTGTCGCTCTCGTCGCCGTTGTAGTAGACCTTGACCACCGATCCGGGCAGCGCGATGCCGGACTGCTTGGGCGCCTCGCCGACTTTGGCGTTGTTCAGCAGTTCCTGGAGCTGTCGGATGCGAGCCTCCTGCTGACCTTGCTCCTCGCGGGCGGCGTGGTAGCCACCGTTCTCGCGCAGGTCGCCCTCTTCGCGCCGGTCGTTGATCTCGGCTGCGATGACCGGGCGGTTGGCGATCAGCTGGTCGAGCTCGGCCTTGAGGCGGTCGTACGCCTCTTGGGTCAACCACGTCACCTGGGTGTCGGTCATCTCGTCGCGCTCCTCGTTTCTCTTGTCGCGTGTGCTCGCGACGGCAGTTCGACTGCTCACTGCCGGGGGCACGCGGACACCCGATGTGTATTGCCGCTTTCGCAGGGTGTTAACCAGCTCAAATGCAGCAATACACGGCCCCAGCAGGAACCGTGTATCGACCTAGCCTACCACCGCGGGGTAACCGGTCATTCACGGTTTGGCAATACGCCGCCGGGCCGTCTCAGGGTGCGCCCAGGTAGGCCGGCACGTCCAAGCCGCAGCCGTACACGTCGCCCATCACCGGGGGGCGCGCGGTCTTGACGACGGTCGTCACTTGGACCGACTCGCTCGTCGACGGCGGCACCAGCACTTCACGCCGCCCGGTTTCGCTGCCGTCCTTGGAGCGCCCGCGCACGATGCACACGGCCGGCTGCGACGGATCCTCGCGCGTGACGGTGATCGTCACCTCCACGGTTTCGTCGTCGACGAGTTTGTAGGAGGCCAGCGAGCCCGCCACCTCGCTACGGCCAAGCCGTTGGTAGCCCACGAACGCCACGGCGACGCCCGCGACGAGGATGAACACCGTCGAGCCCACGATGATCCAGGGACGGCGCAGCCGCGATTTCGGCTGCGGACCGTAGCGGTCGGTCATGTTTGGTGGCCCGTCGGTCGAGGGGAATGACTAGGACTGGAACTATAGGGATCGTCAGCACAGCGAGGGGCCAGGGTAGCGGAGACGTGAGCGAAGATCGCCGGAGACGCAGGGCCGCCGACGTGTATCGGCTGTTAGCCGTGCATGCGCACCCGGACGACGAGTCCAGCAAGGGTGCGGCCACGACGGCGCGATACGCCGCCGAGGGTCACCGCGTACTGGTGGTCACGCTCACCGGCGGCGAGCGCGGCAGCATCCTCAACCCCGCGATGGACCTGCCCGAGGTGCACGGACGGATCCACGAGATTCGCCGGGACGAGATGGCCAAAGCCGCCGAGATTCTCGGCGTCGAACATCATTGGCTCGGCTTCGAGGATTCCGGGTTGCCGGAAGGTGATCCGCCGCCGCCGCTGCCGGATGGCTGCTTTGCGCTCGTCCCGCTCGAAGAGCCCACCGAGGCGCTCGTGCGGGTGATCCGCGAGTTCCGTCCGCACGTCATGACCACCTACGACGAGAACGGCGGCTATCCGCACCCGGATCACGTTCGCTGCCACCAGGTTTCGGTGGCGGCGTTCGAGGCGGCGGCCGACCCGGAGCGCTTCCCGCACACCGGCGAGCCATGGTACGTACACAAGCTGTACTACAACCACGGCTTCCTGCGTGAGCGCATGCAACTGCTTCAGGACGAGTTCGCCAAACACGGACAGCAGGGCCCGTTCGAAAAATGGCTCAAGCATTGGGATCCCGACCACGACGTGTTCGCCCACCGGGTCACCACCCGCATCGAGTGCTCGGAGTACTTCAGTCAGCGTGACGATGCGCTGCGCGCGCACGCCACGCAGATCGACCCCAACGGCGACTTCTTCGCCGCACCCATCGAATGGCAGCAACGGCTCTGGCCCACAGAGGAATTCGAACTCGCACGATCCCGGGTCCCGGTGGAGTTGCCAGAAGACGATCTGTTCACCGGGATCGACCCATGACGACGCTGATCACGCTGCTGGCCGACGACGCGCCGCGTAACACCGGTCCGGACTTCGGCAAGGCCAGCCCGGTCGGATTGCTCATCGTGGTGCTGTTGCTGATCGCGACGTTCGCGCTGATCTGGTCGATGAACCGGCATCTGAAAAAGCTTCCCGAGAGTTTCGACGGCGAGAGCCCCGAACCCGATGAGGCCGCCGCGGAAAGCGCCGTGCCGCCCGCCGACGACGAAGATTCGCACAATGACCCCGCCGGGTAACACCCTCGCCGAGGCGACGAGCCCGTATCTGCGCCAGCACGCCGACAACCCGGTGCACTGGCGACAGTGGACAGCGCAGGCGCTGGCGGAGGCGGCTGAGCGCGACGTTCCGATATTGCTGTCGGTCGGCTACGCCGCCTGTCACTGGTGTCATGTGATGGCACACGAGTCGTTCGAGGACGACGAGGTAGCGGCAGCGATGAATGCCGACTTCGTCTGCGTGAAGGTCGACCGCGAGGAGCGGCCCGATCTCGACGCGGTCTACATGAACGCCACCGTCGCGCTGACCGGCCAGGGCGGCTGGCCGATGACGTGCTTCCTCACCCCCGACGGCCGCCCGTTCTTCTGCGGCACCTACTACCCCAAGCCGCAGTTCCTGCAGTTGCTGGCCGCCGTCGCCAACACCTGGCGCACGCGCCGCGAAGAGGTCGAGCAGGCGGGCGATGCGATCGCGTCGGAACTGCGCAGGATGTCCTCCGGCTTGCCGGCCGGCGGTCCGGCTGTCGCGGCGACGCTGTGTGACGACGCCGTCGCGGCGGTGCTGGCCGACGAGGACGTCGCCCGCGGCGGGTTCGGAGGAGCGCCGAAGTTCCCACCGTCGGCGCTGCTGGAAGCGCTGCTGCGCAGTCACGAACGCACTTCTGACCCGGCGGCGCTGGCGGCCGTGCGACGCACGGGGACTGCGATGGCGCGCGGCGGCATCTACGACCAGCTCGCCGGCGGGTTCGCCCGCTACAGCGTCGACGCGTCGTGGGTCGTGCCGCACTTCGAGAAGATGCTCTACGACAACGCGCTTCTGCTGCGCGTCTACGCGCACTGGGCGCGGCGCACCGGCGATCCTTTGGCCCGGCGGGTCGCGGAGGAGACCGCGGCGTTCATGCTCGGTGCGCTGGAAGCAGGCGGGATGTTCACGTCGTCGCTGGACGCGGACGCAGCCGGCTTCGAGGGCTTCACCTACGTCTGGACGCCCGACGAATTGTGCGAGATTCTCGGGGACGACGACGGACGTTGGGCTGCAACGGTTTTCAATGTCACGTCGGCCGGAACGTTCGAACATGGCAGCTCGGTGCTGCAATTGCTCGCCGATCCCGACGACCCGCAGCGGTGCGCCCGCGTTCGTGACGAACTGCTGGCCGCCCGTCGCGGCCGCGTGCAGCCCGGCCGCGACGACAAGGTGGTGACCGCGTGGAATGGGCTGGCGATCACCGCGCTAGCCGAAGCCGGTGTCGCGCTGGGCCGCGGTGACCTGATCGACGCAGCGGTGCGGTGCGCCGACTCGCTGCTGATCCTGCATCTGGTCAACGGCCGGTTGCGGCGGGCCAGCCTCGGCGGGGAGGTCGGGGAGAGTCCCGCAATCCTCGAGGACTACGGCGCGCTGGCCACCGGTCTGCTGACGCTACACCAGATCACCGGTGAGGCGTCGTGGCTGATGGCCGCCACCGAGTTGTTGGACACCGCGCTGGCGCAGTACGGCGACGGTGATTCACCCGGCCGGTGGTTCGACACTGCTGCGGACGCCGAGCAACTCGTGCTGCGCCCGTCCGACCCCGTCGACGGTGCCACCCCGTCGGGAGCAGCGCTGATCACCGAGGCGCTTCTGACTGCGGGCTACCTCGCGCCCGAGGGTGACAGGTACCGGCACGCGGCCGAGCAGACACTGGCAGCGCATACCCTGCTGATCGAGCGAGCCCCGCGGTCCGCCGGCCACTGGCTGGCCGTGGCCGAGGCGGCGGTGCGCGGCCCGGTGCAGATCGCCGTCGCCTGCGAGGCATCGTCGTCGCGCTTGCTCACCGAGGCACGCCTGCTCGCCCCGGGCGGCGCGATCGTCGTCGGCGGCGCGCCGGATTCGTCGGAGCTGCTCGCCGGCCGCGGCCGGGTGCGCGGTTCGGACGCCGCATACATCTGCCGCGGACCGGTGTGCGACCTGCCTGTCACCACAGCGGAGGAGCTCGCCGCAGCGCTCGCGGTGTAGCCTGCCGCTCATGCCGAGCGCCGATCCTGCCGCGTGCGTCAAGCGCTACCTCGAACTGTTGGCCGCCGACGCGAGTGCCGACGAGATCGCCGCGCTGTACGCCGAGGACGCTGCGATCGAAGACCCCGTCGGCTCCGATGTCCGCCGCGGCCGCGACGCCATCCGCGAGTTCTACGCCGCGATCGAGAACGTCGAGAAGCACACCGAATTGCTGGGGCTTAAAGCGGTGGGCAACCAGGCCGCGTTCTTCTGGGCGCTGACCGTGAAGATGGGTGACGGCGGCACCCGGGTGGACCCGATCAGCGTGATGACGTTCGACGACGACGGGAGGATCACGTCGATGCGGGCCTTTTGGTCATCGGCCGACATCACCGTCCTCTAAGCGCGTACAACAGTGGCCGCTCGTGCAGAGATCAGCAGTTAGAAGACCGCGAACCACATAGCGATGTAGTGGCAGATGGCCGCCACCGCGGTGCACGCGTGGAAGAACTCGTGGTGCCCGAACGTCGTCGGCCAGGGGTCCGGCCACTTCAGGCCGTACAGCACGCCGCCGATGCTGTAGAGCGCGCCCCCGACGATCAGCAGCACCAACGCGGCAACACCCGCCCCGTGCATGATCGGTCCGACGAACCAGGCCGCGACCCAGCCCAGCAGCAGGTACAGCGGCACTCCGACCCAGCGAGGCGCTGACGGCCACAGCATCTTGAGCGCCACGCCCGCGATGGCCCCGCCCCAGACGATGTAGAACAGAACCATCCCGCTGCGCTCCGGCAACGCCAGCAACGCAAACGGCGTATAGCTGCCCGCGATGAACACGAAGATCATCGAATGGTCCGTGCGCTTCATCCACTTGCGGGCGGTTTCAGACTTCCAGTGCACTCGGTGATACGCACCGCTGACGGCGAACATCGCGACGATCGTGAACGTGTAGATCAACGTCGCGATGCCGGCGCGCGTCGACTCCACCGACCAGGACACCGACACCAGAGCCGCGCCGGCGATGATCGCCACCGCCGCGCCGTAGACGTGAATCCACCCACGTAGCCGGGGTTTGTGCAGGAAGTGCGCTGCGGCGTCGGCGACGGCCTCGGGGAAGTCCTCCGCGTGAGAGCTCCGTGGGGGCGACGGCTTCAACGTGGGGGCTTGTTCGGCGGTCTCGAGGGCCATTTCACCTCCATTGGCCGCGAGGGATTTCTCGATTGCCACAGTAGTCTGGCTTGCTGTGGAGATTATTCCGCCGCGCCTCAAGGACCCGCTCTATCGGATCTACGAGATGCGCCTCCGGCAGGAGCTGGAGCGGTCGAAGCCCGAGCTACCACGCCACATTGCGGTGCTCTGCGACGGGAACCGGCGGTGGGCGCGTGAGCTTGGTTACAACGACGTCAGCTACGGCTACCGGATGGGCGCGGCCAAGATCGCGCAGATGCTGCGCTGGTGCGCCGATGCCGGCATCGAGATGGCCACCGTGTACCTGCTCTCCACCGAGAACCTTCAGCGAGATCCCGACGAACTCAGCGCGCTCATCGAGATCATCACAGACGTCGTTGAGGAGATCTGCGCGCCGATCAACCGCTGGAGCGTGCAGACCGTCGGCGATCTCGAGCTGATCGGCCAGGAGCCGGCGCGGCGACTGCGCGAAGCGTGCGAGTCGACACCGGAGAACGGCACGTTCCACGTCAACGTCGCGGTCGCGTACGGCGGGCGGCAGGAGATCGCCGACGCCGTGCGCGCGCTGCTGTCGAAGGAGTTGGCGAACGGCGCCACCCCGGAGCAGATGATCGAGGCCGTCACCGTCGATGCGATCTCCGAGAACCTCTACACCTCAGGGCAACCCGACCCCGACTTGGTGATCCGCACGTCGGGTGAGCAGCGGCTCTCGGGTTTTCTGCTGTGGCAGAGCGCGTACTCGGAAATGTGGTTCACCGAGGCGTACTGGCCGGCGTTCCGGCGGGTCGACTTCCTGCGTGCGCTACGCGACTACAGCGCACGGCACCGCCGCTACGGCAGATAGTCGGAGAGATAGGCGCATGCCACACTTGAACCGTGGCTGCGCTGTCCGCAGTGGTGTTCACGCTGAGCTGGTGGCTGGGTCTTTACCTGGTGGCCCGTGACCCACGTAAGCCCGTCCTGGTTCTGGCCGCGATCGGGCTGACGAGTTTCGCCGCCGTGGTCGCGCTCGACGCGGTCCGGGTCACCAGCGCGGCGCACGCCGACCTGCTCAGCCGCATGGAGATCTACCTCGTCGCCGTTCCGGCCGTCGCGTGGTTCGCGGTTCTCGTCGAGCTGTCGCGCCCGTGCGACAGCTGGCGCAGCCGCGCCGGTGAAGCAGTGATGATCACGGTCGTGGCCGCGGGCGCGCTCGCGGGCGCGGTGATGGCCGGAAGCGTCGATGGGCCGCTGCGCGCTGGGCATTGGCTGATGTTCGGCGTGATCTCGGTGTCGACGCTCGGCGCGATGCTCGTCGCGGTGGCGCGCCGGTCGCAGCCTGGTCCAGTGGCGGGTTTCGTGATCGTCGCGACCTTGTTCTTCGCACTGGGGAACGCGATCCTGATCATTCCGCTGGGACTGGTGCCGAGCTGGCTTGCATTAGCGTCTACTGGGTTCGACGTGGCCCTGCTGGGAGTGGCGGTCGCGCTCTGGGATGCGTTCGACGAGGGCCAGGCCCTGCGCGCCGACATGATGCGGTCGTTCACCGCGACGGTCGTGGTGGCCGGGTTGTTCGGCGGTCAGGCTCTGATCGGGCTGGCCGTCGTCGCAGACGGCCGGGGCCGGGTCGCGCTGACCGCGTTGTTGTTCACCAGTTTGGCGGTGGCGATCGCGATCCACGTGTTCACGGACCCGCTGGCCGGGCTCCTAGACCGGCTGGCGTTCTGGAGGTCGCCGGCGCTGCGGGCCGACCGTGCCGCGCTGCGCAGTACCGAGGCCGCGCTGCCGCTGCGCAGGACCAGCGCGCTCGACGACGTCGACGACGAGGCGTTCGTGCGGCTGACCCGCCGCGCGCTCGGACACTACGGGGACCTCTCGAAGCTGGTGGCCAGCCCGCTCACCGCCCTCCCCGAGATCGACGAGCGGCTGGCCCGGCGCGGCGCACCCGACCAGCCGCTGGAGCGGGCGAACGAGCTCAAGGCGCTCCTCGCGGACAGCATCGCCCGGCTCAAGCCGCGTGGCGGCGGAGACTTCGGGACGACGGACGAGTGGCGGTACTACAACGCCGTGTACTTCCCATACGTCGTCGGCGTGCGGGCGTACGCGCAAAACGCGACCGCGTCGGGCCTCGACCCGGTGGCCCGGCAGGCGTGGCAGTGGTTCGTCACCGAGGTGCCGCAGCGCTCGTTGCATAACTGGCAGAACGCGGCCGCTCGCTTGATCGCCGCCGACCTTCGCGGCCGTGTACCGCTCGCGCAAGTCGGCTAATCGCTAACTCGCCGAACTGCGGTGCCCGCGCTTGTCTTCCTGGTCGAGGTACTCGCCGGCGAGCTTGCCGACGTGGCCCGGCAACATGCCGGCCGCGACGTCGGACAGCGTCGTCTGTTCGAGCACCGAACGCATGCTGGCCCGCAGCGCCCGCCAGACATCGGTGAGCGCGGCCGTCGCCCCGGAGTACGGCAAGTCGCCGAGTCCGGTGTCGTGCACGCTGGCCAGCGGGCCGTCGATGGAGCGCAACACATCGGCGATGCTGATGTCGGTAGCCGGCCGGGCGAGCTCATAGCCGCCGTCGCGGCCACGTCGGCTCCGCACGAGGCGGTCGGTCCGTAGATCGGACAGGATGTCGACGAGGAACTGCGCCGGGATTCCCTGGGCCTGAGCCAGTTCGTCGGTCTTGAGCAGTACGCCGTCTTCGACGGTGGCCAGCTCGACCATCGCACGAACGGCGTACTCCGCCTTGGCCGACATTCGCATGAGCTGATTCTCTCAGCCGGTCACCGCGAGCACGGCGTCCGCCAATTCGGGCCGGCAGACCAGCAGGTCGGGAAGCGAGGGGTCGCGGCGGTTGTATTCGAGAGCAGAGCCGTCGATGCGCGACGCGTGCAGGCCGGCGGCTCGGGCCACCGCCACCGGGGCGGCGTTGTCCCACTCGTACTGTCCACCGGCGTGCACGTACACGTCGGCGAAGCCCTGGGCTATTGACGCGACTTTGGCTCCCGCAGAACCCATTTCGACGAGGGTGCCGCCAAGGGCGTCGCGGACGTCCAGTGCGATGGCCGGAGGCCGGGTGCGCGACACCACGATCCGGGGTGTCGACGGGGCCGCGGGCGGTGCCGGTACGGTCGGCGTCGCGAGCGTCACTTTCTGCGCGGGGAGGGCGATCGCACCGGCGACCAATCCCCCTGCGCCTTGCGCGGGTGGGCCCTCGGCTTGCGAGGGGTGTGCCGCCACCCCGGCCTGCCACAGCGCCACGTGCACCGCCCAGTCTGTGCGGCCGAGCTCCGAGAACTCGCGGGTGCCGTCGAGGGGGTCGACGATCCACACCCGCTCGGCGGAGAGCCGAACCGGGTCGTCCAGGCCCTCCTCCGACAGCACCGCGTCGCCTGAGCGCTCAGTGGCCAGCGCGTGCATCAGGAAATCGTGGGATCGCTTGTCGCCGATTGCTTTTCGCTCGTCGGCGGTAGCGTCGGCGAGCTCGTCGCGCACGGCCAGCAGGAGCCGCCCGGCCTCGGTGGCCAACCGGGCAGCCAGTTCGTGGTCGGTCATTGCTGCGAGGCCACGAGTTCGATGATCTGCTGCGCCAGTTCTTCAAGCGAGCGATCCGGCGTCAGCCGCAGGTCGGGATTCTTCGGCCGTTGGTAGGGGCTGTCGATCCCGGTGAAGTGGGTAATCTCCCCTGAGCGGGCTTTTGCGTAGAGCCCCTTGGGATCTCGTCGCTCGCATTCGGACAGCGGCGTGTCGCAGAACACTTCGAAGAAGGGCACCCCGGCTTCCTCGTGGATCTTGCGTGCCATTTCCCGGTGCTCGGCGAGGGGGCTGATCGCCGGCACCAGCACGACCTGCCCGCAGTCGGCCAGCAGCAGCGCGACATGGGCCAGCCGCCGCAGGTTCTCGGCGCGGTCGGCCATGGAGAAACCCAGATCCGCGTTGAGCCCGTGGCGCAGGTTGTCTCCGTCGAGCACATACGCCGGGCGTCCCGACTCCAGCAGCCGTTGCTCGGCCAGCATCGCAGCCGACGACTTGCCCGAGCCGGACAGCCCGGTGAACCAGACGGTGACGCCCTGCGACAGCCGGTCGGCCGCGGTCACCAGGTTCTTGTGCTTGACGACGTTCGGGCTCGACGCGCGGACGGCGGCATCCCGCGCGGACACCGCATGCAGCACCATGCCCGCGGCAACGGTGCCGTTGGTGACCGGATCGATCAGGATGAACGATCCGGTGCTGGGGTTGCGGGTGTACTCGTCGAGCATCAGCGGAACCTGCGTGCGTAGCGTGATCCGGCCAAGCTCGTTGAGCTTCAACGCTGTTGCGCTCTTGTCGCGGTGCAGGGTGTTGACATCAAGCCGGTAGTCGAGAGCCGCGACGCGCGCGCGCGTGGTTCTGGTGGTGTGCTTGATCACGTACTCGCGGCCGGGTTCCAGCGTCGTCTCGTCGGCCATCCAGCACACGGTGGCGTCGAATTCCTCTGTGACGCGCGGCTGGTTGTTGATCCGCGCGATCACGTCGCCGCGGGAGATGTCGATGTCGTCGGCCAGCGTGATCGACACTGCCATCGGCGGAAATGCTTCTGTCACAGCGCCGGTCGGCGAATCGATCGTGGTGATCCGGGTTGTCTTGCCGCTGGGCAGCGCCACGACTTCGTCGCCGACCTGCATCACCCCACTGGCCACGGTGCCCGCGTAGCTGCGATGGTCGAGGTGCTCCAGCGTCTGGGGCCGGATCACATACTGCACCGGGAATCTGACGTCCACCAGGTTGCGGTCGCCCGCGATGTACACCTCCTCCAGATGCGACAGCAGCGGCGGGCCCTCGTACCACGGCATGCGGTCGGACTTGGTGACGACGTTGTCGCCGAGCAGCGCCGACATCGGAATCGTCGTCACATCATGGACATTCAGGCGCGCAGCAAAAGCGTGGAACTCGTCGCGGATGTTGTCGAAGCGGACCTGGTCCCAGTCGACCAAATCCATCTTGTTGACCGCGAGCACGATGTGCTGGACGCCGAGCAGCGACGCGAGGAACGCGTGCCGGCGCGACTGCTCCAATAGTCCCTGGCGGGCGTCGACGAGCACGATAGCCAGTTGTGCGGTCGAGGTGCCGGTGACCATGTTGCGGGTGTACTGGATATGTCCGGGCGTGTCGGCGATGATGAATTTGCGCTTCGGAGTAGCGAAATAGCGGTACGCGACGTCGATCGTGATGCCCTGCTCGCGTTCGGAGCGCAGTCCGTCGGTCACCAGCGCGAGGTCGGTGTAGTCGTGGCCGCGCTCTTTCGATGTGCGCTCGACGGCGGCCAGCTGGTCTTCCATCACGGCTTTCGAGTCGTACAGAAGCCGGCCGATCAGCGTGGATTTGCCGTCGTCGACGGAGCCGGCGGTCGCGATGCGCAAAAGAGTCGTCATCTGGTATCCCGTCGCTTCGTCCCCCTGCGCTGCGCGCGGGAGGTGCCCCCACGCCCCATCTCAGAAGTACCCCTCCCGCTTGCGGTCTTCCATCCCCGCCTCAGAGATCCGGTCGTCGGCACGCGTTGCACCCCGCTCGGTGAGCCGCGACACCGCGGTTTCGGCGATGATCTCGTCGACCGTGGCGGCGGTGGACTCGATGCAGCCGGTACAGGTGACGTCCCCGACGGTGCGGAACCGCACGCTGGCCTCGAAGACCTCCTCGTCCGGCCTCGGCTGCATGAATCGGTGCACCGCCAGCAGCATGCCGTCGCGCTGGAACACCGGCCTGCGGTGGGCGTAGTAGATCGTCGGCAGCGTGATGTCCTCTGCGCCGACGTAGGACCAGATGTCGTATTCGGTCCAGTTCGACAACGGGAACACCCGGATGTGTTCCCCCTTGCGGTGCCGGCCGTTGTAGAGGTTCCACAGCTCGGGGCGCTGGGCTTTGGGGTTCCACTGCCCGAACTCGTCACGGAACGAGAAGACACGTTCCTTGGCGCGTGCCTTCTCTTCGTCGCGACGGGCGCCGCCAAAGGCCGCGTCGAACCTCTTCTCCCGGATGGCGCGCAGCAGCGTGACGGTCTGCAGCGGGTTGCGCGACGGCCCGTTCTCCACGACGCGTCCGGCGTCGATGTCGTCCTGCACCGACGCGACGACGAGCCGGATTCCGTGACTGGCGACCAGCTGGTCGCGCGTCTGGATCACCTCGTCGAAGTTATGTCCGGTGTCGACATGCATCACCGGGAACGGCAGCCGGGCCGGCCGAAAAGCCTTGAGCGCCAAATGCAGCATCACGATCGAGTCCTTGCCACCTGAGAAGAGCAGCACGGGCCGCTCGAACTCCGCAGCGACCTCACGGATGATGTGGATCGCCTCGGCCTCCAAGGACCTGAGGTGGGTGAGCTCGTAGCGCCCCGCTTCGAGCAGTGAAGCCATCGCACCGTCCCGGGTTAACTTGGTAAACTTGACCAGGATAACTGACTTATCGAATCAGACGGCATACCGCAGTGTCAACAGCTGATCGTCCAGTCAACGGGGTGGCCCGCGACCGGTTCACGCTGGCGGAGTCCCTACATTCGACGCGGTCAGGCGCTGAGGTGCCGCAGGCGGTCCCAGAGATGATGCTTAGGCGCCGGCGCCGCTTCCCCGTGCGCCGCGATGATCGCCCGGACCGTGCGCCGGCAGCGGCCGCACTGCGAGCCGGCCCCGCAGGCGTTGGCCACCTGCCGGGACGTCGAGGCGCCACGCTCGACCGCATCGCGCACAGCCTCGGTGGTGATGCCGAGGCACAGGCACACATACATCAGCGCGACCACCTTCGTCCGGGTAGGTAAGGCTACGTTAACGCGCTCACGTGAGGTCTGTCTACCTTACCGAAAGTCTTACGGTTACAGTCGTGACGCCGAGTGACGACCGTGGGAGGTAGATTGTCCGAAACAGACTCCGCGCGTGTGGCATTGGTGATCGGCGGCGCGTCGGGCATCGGTTGGGCGGTCGCGAAGGGGCTTGCTGCCCAAGGTTGCCGCGTCACCATCGCCGACCTCAACGTCGAGGGAGCGCAGGCGCGGGCCGGTGAACTCGGCCTCCCACACGTCGCGGCCGCGGTCGACGTCACCGACGAAGATTCGGTCGCGGCGCTTTTCCAACGGGCGGCGCCGCTCGACATCGTCGTCAACACGGCCGGGATCGGCGGCGTAGGACGGATTACCGAACTGCCTGTCGAGCAGTTCCGCTCCGTCGTCGACGTCTGTCTGGTCGGCGGGTTCATCGTCGCCAAGCACGCCGGCCGTCATCTGCGCGACGCCGGGTCCCTGGTGTCGCTGACGTCACTCAACGCGCGGCTTGCCGCGCCGGGCATGAGCGCCTATTGCGCCGCGAAGGCCGGACTGGTGATGCTGACTCAGGTTGCCGCACTGGAATTCGCGCCGCGCGGCATCCGCGTCAACGCGGTGTCGCCCGGCTTCGTGGACACGCCGCTGACCGAAGGGGTGAAGCTGGTGCCGGGCACACTAGAGGAGTACGTCGAGAACACTCCGCTCGGACGCGTCGGCACACCGGATGAGGTCGCCGAAGCCGTGTTGTTCCTGGTGTCCGAGAAGGCTTCGTGGATGACGGGCGAAGTGATCGACCTCAACGGCGGCGCGCACCTCAAGCGCTACCCCGACGTGTTGGCGCACGTGGACAGGATGATGTCTTCACAGTGATTAATGTAAAAGCGGCGATCAATGTAAAAGCGGCGATCAAAGTCAGAGCGGCGATGGAGTTCAACGGCAAGCAAGCGATCGTGACCGGCGCCGGCTCCGGAATTGGCGCAGCACTGGCGCGGGCCCTGGTGGCGGCAGGTGCCGACGTGCTGTGCACGGACGTCGACCCCGACGCGGCCGAGCGTACCGCCACCGACGCCGCCGGCCCGGGGACGGCAACCGCAGCGCGTGTGGACGTGACCGACGCCGCGGCGGTGCAAGCCGCCGTCGACGACGTCGTCGCCCGCACGGGACGGCTGGACCTGATGTTCAACAACGCCGGCATCGTCTGGGGGGGCGACACCGAACTGCTGACGCTGGACCAGTGGAACACGATCATCGACGTGAACATCCGCGGTGTGGTGCATGGAGTCGCCGCCGCGTATCCCGTGATGATCCGTCAAGGGGGCGGTCACATTGTCAACACCGCGTCGATGGCGGGTCTGGTCCCCGCCGCACGGCTTACGAGCTACGCAATGACCAAGCACGCGGTGGTGGGGCTGTCGCTGGGTCTGCGGGCGGAGGCCGCCGCGCATGGTGTCGGAGTGCTGGCGGTCTGCCCAGGCGCCGTGGAGACGCCGATTCTCGACAAAGGCGCGGTGGGCGACTTCGAAGGCCGCAGCTTCTTTCTCACCGGAATGCGCAGTCAGACCGGATACGACCCGGACCGGTTGGCACAGGACGTGCTGCGCGCGATCCAGCGAAACCGGGCGATCCTCGTCGTCCCCAAAATCGCTTATGCCGGTTGGCTATTCGTCCGGCTCGCACCGGGCATGATGCAACACGCGTCGGCGCGCATGATCGCCCGGCGGCAGTCCCGGTGAGCACGCCCATCCCCGGGCGGCCGACCGACGTCACACCAGAGTGGCTGTCGGCGGCACTCAGTGCGCATGGCGTCGTGGTCCGGGTTACGGAGGTCGACATCGTTCCGGTCGGCACCGGGCAGACCGGTGCCACCTATCGCATCGCCGCCACGTACGCAGCGAATCCCGCTGGGCTGCCAGACACCTTCGTGGTCAAGCTGCCGGTGCAGGACGACGCCGTCAAAGGCGGCGTGACGCTCGGGTACCTCAGCGAGGTCGCGTTCTACGCCAGAGTGGCAGGGTCGATGGCGGTGCCGATGCCGCGGTGCTTCTATTCCGACATCGCCAATGAGGGCGCGGATTTCGTGCTGTTGCTCGAGGACATGTCGCCCGCTGTCCAGGGCGACCAGATCGCGGGCGCGACGCCAGAGCAGGCGCGGTTGGCGGTGACGGCCCTGGCTGGACTGCACGGGCCCAGCTGGTGCGATCCGAGATGGCTTGACCTCGCGGAGATCGCGATGCCCAAGCCCGGTGACGAGCCGGCGATCACAGGCCTCGGCGATATCGCCCGGATGGCCGTCGACATGACGCTGGAAAAGCTGGACCCGCACATCGACGACGTCGACCGCGAAACCGCCACGGCCGCAATGAGTGTGGTGACGCCGTGGTTGATGGGCGAGCGAGACCGTTACTCGCTGATGCACGGAGACTACCGCCTCGACAACCTGCTCTACGATCCGGAGACCACGCGCGTCAGCGTCGTCGACTGGCAGACGATGGGCATCGGGCTGCCCGCGCGTGACCTTGCGTATTTCACCGCGACCAGCCTGCAGCCGGAGCTGCGGGCGCAGATCGAGGAGCAGCTGGTCGGCGACTACCACCGATCCCTGCTCGGCTACGGCGTGAGCGATTACGACCGCGAAACGTGTTGGCGCGATTATCGGTTGGGAATGCTGCAGGCGCCGTTGATCACGAGCTTGGGATGCGCGTTCGCGTCGTCCACCGAACGCGGCAATGCAATGATGGTGGTGATGCTGCAGCGCGGCTGCCGGGCGATCCGCGAGCTCGAAACGCTGGAGCTCATTGAGGAACTCTGAGCAACTCTTGGTCAACGCGGAGTGCTACGGACATGCTACAGTCGTAGCATGTCCGAGGTAGCGTCACGAGATCTGCGCAACGATACGGCTGGTGTGCTGCGCCGCGTCCAGCGTGGAGAAAACGTCACCATTACCGTCAACGGCCGACCTGTCGCGGTACTCACGCCGGTTCGTCGAAAACGCCGTCGCTGGCTCACCAGAGCGGAGTTCTTGACGAGATTGCAAGGTGCTCAAGCGGATTCCGGATTGCGCAAAGATCTCGAGATTCTCGCCGGAGAGACCACGGACGACCTCGGGCCGATTCGGTGAACGAAACCCCGGCCGCGGGGCTGCTGGACACATCAGTGTTCATCGCAACCGAAGCGGGCCGACAACTCGACGAGTCGCTCATTCCGGCCGAGGTCGCTACCACTGTGATCACTCTCGCCGAGCTCAACGCCGGCGTATTGGCCGCAACGGATTCGGAGACTCGCGCGCAACGTCTCGCCACGCTCGAATCCGTGGCCGACCTTGAGGCGCTGCCTGTCGACGAGGAAGCAGCGCGAATGTGGGCGCGGCTGCGCATTTACCTTGCGGAGAACGGCCGACGGGTCAGAATCAATGACCTGTGGATCGCCGCCATAGCCGCGTCACGAATGCTTCCTGTCATCACCAAGGATGATGATTTCGAGGCGCTCGACGGCGTCGCCAACCTGACGGTGATCCGAGTCTGACCGCCACTCACGGGGCATAGAGGGCTGCCACGTCCCCCGGCCGGACCTTCATCGCGGCGTTGCGCGGCAGCTCGTCGACGACCGCGACCGCGACGGGCACGTGGTGGCTGGGCAGTGCCGCCCGAACCCAGTCCCTCAACTCAGATTCAGCCGGCGATTGTGACCCCGGCCGCAGCTCGACTGCGGCAAAGGGCACTTCGCCGAGTCGTCGGTCCGGCACGCCGACAACGCATGCGTCGCGGACGGCGGGATGACCGAGCAGCACCCTGCGCACGGTCTCCGGCAGGATCTTGAACCCGCCGCGAATGATCGCGCCGTCCCCGCGGCCGTGGATCGAGACGAACCCGTCGGCATCGACCGACGCGAGGTCGGTGGTGTGGATCCACTCGGGTCCGATCGCCTCGATGCGCGCCTCGAGAGCACCGATGCGGCCCGTCTCCAGGTCGTCGCCGGTGTCGGGGTCGACGACGCGGACCTGCACGCCGGGGAGCGGCTTGCCGACGCTGTCACGCTTGGTGTCGCCGAACTCGCGGTACAGGGCCGGGGTCCACGCGCACGCCGAGCCTGCGAATTCGGTTGCACCGTAAGCCCACAGCAGGGGAATCCCGTAGCGGTCCTCGAACTCGTCACGCAGCTGCGGCTCCAGCGGCGCCGACCCGCCGGCGAGGTACTCCAGCGAGGCGAGATCCTCCTTCGCCACATCGGCGTCGAGTAGCATCCGCAGGATCGCCGGCTGCACGCCGTTCCTCTTCAGCCGGTAGGTCTTCACCGCGCGCACCCAATCGTCGACGGTGAACTTCTCCAGAAGCACAGTCCGCTTTCCCACGAACGGCCCCGTGAGCAACTGGCACACCCCGATGCTTCCGAACGGCCAGTACACCAACTCGGGTGGATCGCCCGGACACGGGTTCTGGCCGACCGTCATCGACAACATGGTGTGGTGCAGGACGTGCGTCTTGACCGGTATCCGCTTGGGGGGGCCGGTGGTTCCGCTGGTGAGAATGTGGATGCCGGCGTCGGCGAGCGACGGGTCCGGCTCTGTGCCGGCAACGTGTGTCGCAGCCGACTCCACTTCACCGAGCGACAGCACGACGGCGGCGGCTCCGATCCGCGAAACCGTCTGTGCCACTGGCTCGGTCCAGTCCTCACGGTCTAGGACCACGGCCGGAAGGCGCAGCGATTCGATGTCGCCGGCGATCGACTGCGGCGACTGGTAGGAGTAGATCATCACCACGGGCCGCCGGGCGGCGACGAAACCGAGAATGGCGGCCGCGTGCTGCAGGCGGTTGCGCACCACCACGCCCACCGGCACACCCGGCGCGACGTCGGCCCGCGCCAATGCATCGGCGATGCGGTCGATGTATCCCGTGATCTCGTTGCCCGAGTACCACTTTCGTTCGAACTCGACGCACGGGCGGTCACCGAAACTGCGCAGTCGCGCGGCCAGCGTCTCGGCGAAGTCGGCGTCGGACACGGGCCGGTTCAGTACTGGGTGGAGCCCTGGTCGACGGCGATGGCCGCGGCGGTGACGTTGCGGGACTCGTCGCTGGCCAGCCACAGCACGGCGTCGGCAATGTCGTCCGGCTCGGCTACCCAGGTCGGCAGGAACGGTGTCAGCACGTTCGTCAGTTGGGGGTTCGTCTGGGTGGCCTTCATCAGTGTGTCCACCATGTCGCCGGTGCCCATCGCGGTGTTTACCGGACCCGGATGCACGCTGTTGACTCGGATCGAGTGCTTGCCGAGCTCGGCGGCGAACGCCCTGGCCATGCCGGTCACGGCGTGCTTGCTCGCGGTGTAGTGAACCATGAACGGCTGCATCTTCATTCCGGCCGCCGAGCTGATCAGGATTATCGACCCGCCCCGGCCACCGTCGATGATCTTCTGCGCGCCCGCCATCACGGTATTCCAGGTGCCGGTCACGTTGACGTCGATGACGTCGCGGAAGTCCTCCGGGGTGATGTCACTCCAAATCTGCGGAGCCGAGATCCCGGCGTTGGCGACAATCACGTCCAACCTACCCAATGCGGCCACGCCGTCGTCGACGGCTTGTCTGAGCCCATCGTGATCGCGAGTATCGGTGGCAGAAAAGTGAATTCGACGACCGGCGGCCTCGACCAGCCGGACGGTCTCGGCGAGGTCCTCGGGAGTGGCCGGGTCGTACGGAACGCATGACGGAAGCTTGCCCGCCAGGTCGACCGCGATGATGTCGGCACCCTCGGCGGCCATCCGCACGGCGTGTGCCCGGCCCTGCCCACGCGCTGCCCCGGTGACGAAGGCCACCTTACCGGCGAGACGCCCGCTCACCGAAGCTCCCGCTGCGCGGCCTTGACCAGTCCGCCGCCGATGATCAAACGCTGAATCTCGCTCGTCCCTTCGTAGAGCCGCAACAGCCGGACGTCGCGGTAGATGCGCTCCACCGGAACACCCTGCATGTATCCACTGCCGCCATGGATCTGCACACCCAGATCAGCCACCTTGCCTGCCATTTCGGTGCAGAATAGCTTGGCAGCGGAGGGGGCGATCCTGCGGTCCTCACCGGTGACCCAAAGCCGTGCCGCCTCCCGGACCAGCGCCCGACCAGCCATCACCGAGGTCTGCTGGTCAGCGATCATTGCTTGCACCAGTTGAAATTCGCCGATCGGTGTACCGCCCTGAGTTGCCGTCGCCGCATACGACACGGATTCGTCAAGGGCCCGCTGCGCCGCACCGACGGCCAGCGCGGCGATGTGGATGCGCCCGCGTGCCAGGGAGGTCAGCGCCGCGCGGTATCCGATGTCTTCGCTGCCGCCGACGAGTGCGCTGTCGGGCACGCGCACGTCGGTGAAGCTGACGTCGGCCGTCCAGGCCCCCTCCTGGCCCATCTTGGCGTCCTTCGCTCCGACTGCGACGCCGGGAGTGTCGGCCGGCACCAGGAAGACCGCGATGCCCGCGCCCTTGTCGTCGGCGGGCCTGGTCCGGGCGAATACCACGAACAGCCGAGCCATCGGTGCATTGGTGATAAAGCGCTTATCGCCGCTGATCACCCAGTTGTCGCCGTCGCGGATTGCCTTGGTGCGCAACCCCGACGGGTTCGAGCCCGCACCCGGCTCGGTCAGCGCAAACGACGCGACCACCTCGCCGGTTGCCATGCCTTCCAGCCACCGTGCCTTCTGCTCGTCCGTGCCAAAGCCCACCAGCACCTGCCCGGCGATGCCGTTGTTGGTGCCGAACATCGACCGCAATGCGAGCGACGTATAGCCGAGCTCCATGGCCAATTCGACGTCCTGGGCGATGTTCAGGCCGAGCCCGCCCCACTCCTGGGGGATGGCATATCCGAACAAACCCATCTTCTTGGCCTGGTCGCGGATGTCGTCGGGAACGCGGTTGTCCGCCATGATGTCCTGCTCGCGGGGGACCACGGCGGTGCGGACGAAGTGGCGCGTCTGGGCCAGGATGTCGTGGAAGTCGTCGTCACTGACGGCATCGTCTGTGGCCATCTCTCCTCTCTCCCGCGAGCAGACGCAAGAGCTCCTCCGCCTTCGGCGTGTCGAGCGCTATTGCGTCTGCTCGCCACGAAAAGGGGGATGGGGCGTGTCGGGGCGAATCATATATGAAATACGATGTCCGCCGACGTGCCGGTGACCAGCGACGAGAGGGGACACTGTGACGATGCTGAGCGGTCGGACCGCGGTGATCACCGGCGGCGCACAAGGTCTGGGCTTTGCGATCGCCGAGCTCTTCGTCGCCGAAGGCGCCCGTGTCGTGCTGGGTGATCTCGACCTCGACTTGACGCAGGCGGCCGTGGACAAGCTCGGCGGGACCGACGTCGCCAGGGCGGTGCGCTGCGACGTCACGTCCTACTCCGAGGTCGACGCGCTCGTCGACGCCGCCGTCGACGAGTTTGGCCGCTTCGACATCATGGTCAACAACGCCGGCATCACCTGCGACGCCACCCTGCGGAAGATGACCGAGGAGCAGTTCGATCAGGTCATCGCCGTGCACCTGAAGGGCACCTGGAACGGCCTGAAGAAGGCGGCGTCGATCATGCGGGAGCAGAAGAGTGGCGCGATCGTCAACATGTCGTCGATCTCCGGCAAGGTCGGCATGGTCGGGCAGACCAACTACTCGGCAGCGAAGGCCGGCATCGTCGGCATGACCAAAGCCG
Source organism: Candidatus Sericytochromatia bacterium (assembly GCA_050262635.1). Classification (GTDB taxonomy): domain Bacteria; phylum Actinomycetota; class Actinomycetes; order Mycobacteriales; family Mycobacteriaceae; genus Mycobacterium. The sequence continues at coordinate 59,990 of JBLNEK010000198.1, forward strand.
CCTCGAAGGAGCTAGCGCATCTCGGCGTGCGGGTCAACGCGATCCAACCAGGACTGATCCGCTCTGCCATGACCGAGGCTATGCCGCAACGGATTTGGGATTCCAAGGTGGCGGAGGTGCCGATGGGGCGAGCCGGCGAGCCGGTGGAAGTGGCCAAGGTGGCGCTCTTCTTGGCTTCGGATCTGTCGTCGTACATGACGGGAACGGTCCTCGAGGTCACCGGCGGGCGGCATCTCTGATGTCTAGCGAGGCCGTCGTCTGCGAACCGGTTCGGACGCCGATCGGCCGCTACGGCGGAATGTTCAAGTCGCTCAGCGCCGTTGACCTGGGTGTCGCGGCATTGCGGGGTCTGCTGGAGCGAACCGGCATCGCACCCGACGAAGTGCAGGACGTCATCGTCGGGCACTGCTATCCCAGCAGTGAGGCGCCGGCGATCGGGCGCGTGGTGGCGCTCGACGCCGGTCTGCCCGTGACGGTGCCGGGCATGCAGGTGGACCGCCGGTGCGGGTCGGGGCTGCAGGCGGTGGTGCAGGCATGCCTGCAAGTCGCCGGCGGCGACAACGATCTCGTGGTGGCCGGCGGCGCCGAGAGCATGAGCAACGTCGCGTTCTACTCCACGGACATGCGCTGGGGCGGCGCGCGTAACGGGGTCACGGTGCACGACGGGCTGGCCCGGGGCCGCATCACCGCAGGCGGCCGAAACCATCCGGTGCCGGGCGGGATGCTGGAGACCGCCGAAAACCTGCGCCGCCAGTACGGCATATCCCGAGTCGAGCAGGACGAGCTTGCGGTGGCGTCGCATCAGCGCGCGGTGGCGGCCCAGAAGGACGGTGTCCTGACCGACGAGATCATCCCGGTCACGGTGCACACCCGCCATGGCGAGGAGTTGATCGACACCGACGAGCACCCCCGCGCCGACACCTCCCTGGATTCGCTGAGTAGGCTCAAACCTATTCTGCTGCACCAGGATCCGGATGCGACAGTCACGGCGGGCAACAGCAGTGGCCAGAACGACGCCGCGTCGATGTGCGTGGTGACCACGCCGGAGAAGGCCGACGAGCTCGGTCTGACGCCGCTGGTGCGGCTGGTGTCGTGGGGTGTGGCGGGCGTGGCGCCGAAGATCATGGGGATCGGCCCGGTGCCGGCGACCGAGGCTGCACTGGCTAAGGCAGGCCTGCGGCTGGCCGACATGGATCTCATCGAGCTCAACGAGGCCTTCGCCGCTCAGGCCCTTGCGGTGATGCGGGAGTGGGGCTTCACCGGGCCCGACCGGGACCGAACCAACGTGCACGGCTCCGGGATCTCGCTCGGCCATCCCGTCGGCGCGACGGGCGGGCGGATGCTGGCCACACTCGCCCGAGAGATGCATCGGCGGGGTGCCCGCTACGGGCTCGAGACCATGTGCATCGGCGGCGGCCAGGGACTCGCGGCAGTCTTCGAACGGTGCCAGAGGTGAGTCTGCCGCTGGACGGAGTCACGGTCGTCGAGGTCTCCAGCTTCGTCGCGGCGCCGCTGTGCGGGGTGACACTGGCACAGCTGGGCGCCGAAGTCATTCGTGTCGACCCCATCGGCGGCGCGGCCGACTACCGGCGCTGGCCCCTCGCCGAGAGCGGCACCTCGATATACTGGACCGGCCTGAACAAGGGAAAGCGTTCGGCGACAATCAATTTGCGGACGGCCGAGGGCCAGGAGCTGGTGCAGCGGTTGATCGTCGAAGGTGATGGCATCGTCGTCACCAACGCCGCCGGACTCGCTTTCCTGGCGCACGACCAATTGGCCGCGATGCGCGCCGATGTCATCTCCGTGCTGCTGCTCGGCCGCGGCGACGGCTCCACCGGCGTCGACTACACCGTCAACGCCGCAATCGGTTTTCCGTACGTCACGGGACCCGCCAACCACGCGGGTCCGATCAACCACGTGCTTCCCGCATGGGACGTGTCCTGCGGCCTGTACGCGGCGCTCGCGGTGATGTCGGCGTTGCGGCAACGCGACATCAGCGGCCAAGGCGCGGCGATCAGGCTGGCACTGGAGGACGTGGCGCTTGCGACCGGCGGCAATCTCGGGTTCCTCAGCGAGCCCCAGGTCAACGGCACGCAGCGGCCGCGCCTGGGCAACGCGATCTTTGGCCAGTACGGGCAGGACTTCAGCAGCCGCGACGGCGTCTCGTTCATGGTTGTGTTGTTGACGGGCAGGCATTTTCGCGACCTGGTCGAGGTGACGGGAACGGGCGCGGCGATGTCCGCGGTCGCCGAGGCGCTCGGCGCCGACTTCGGCACCGAGGACGACCGCTACCGATACCGCGACGTGCTGTCCGGGCTGTTCCGGCCGTGGTTCAACGAGCATGCAGCCGACGACATCACCGAGGCGCTGTCGGCCACCACCGTATTGTTCGAGCGCTATCGGACGTTCGCGGAAGTCGTGTCCGAGGACCGGGTGGTGGCCAACCCGTTGTTCACGCGGATGCACCAACCCGGCGTCGGCGATTACCTCGCGCCGGGACTGCCGCTGAAGTTCAACGGACACCATCCCGCCAGCGCGCCCGCCCCGGACCTGGGCCAGCACACGGCGGAGCTGCTCGGCCAACGACTCGGGCTGAGCCCCGACGAGATCGCCCGCCTCGAGAACGCGGGAACCATCGCCTGCTGAGGAGGCAACGCACATGACCAGGCTCGCGCAGACACTCGGACTTTCCGAGTTCCAGACCGAAATCATCTCCACCGTAAGGCAGTTCGTCGACAAGGAAGTCATCCCGAATGCGCCGGCGCTCGAGCGCAGCGACACTTATCCACAAGAGATCGTCGACCAGATGAAGGACATGGGCCTGTTCGGCCTGATGATCCCGGAGGAATACGGCGGCCTGGGGGAGTCGCTTCTGACGTACGCGCTGTGCGTCGAGGAATTGGCGCGCGGGTGGATGAGCGTCTCGGGTGTCATCAACACGCACTTCATCGTTGCCTACATGCTGCGCCAGCACGGCACCGACGAGCAGAAACAACGCTTCCTCCCCAGGATGGCCACCGGCGAGTCCCGCGGCGCGTTCTCGATGTCGGAGCCGGAGCTCGGCTCCGACGTCGCCGCCATCCGCACCCGGGCCAAGCGCAATTCCGACGGCAACTACACCATCGACGGACAGAAGATGTGGCTGACCAACGGTGGCAGTTCGACGCTGGTCGCGGTGCTGGTTCGTACCGACGAGGGCGCGGACAAGCCGCACCGCAACCTGACCGCGTTCCTCGTCGAAAAGCCGGTCGGCTTCGGCGAAGTCGTGCCAGGGCTGGTGATCCCGGGCAAGATCGACAAGCTGGGTTACAAGGGGATCGACACCACGGAGTTGATCTTCGACGGCTATGCCGCAAGCGCCGACGACGTGCTCGGAGGCACGCCTGGCCAGGGGTTCTCCCAGATGATGGACGGCATCGAGGTCGGGCGGGTCAACGTGTCCGCCCGCGCGTGCGGTGTCGCGATCCGCGCGTTCGAACTCGCCGTGCGCTACGCGCAGCAGCGCTCGACCTTCGGCAAGCCGATTGCACAGCATCAGGCCATCGCGTTCCAGCTTGCGGAGATGGCCACGAAAGTCGAAGCGGCACATCTGATGATGGTCAATGCGGCCCGGCTCAAAGATTCCGGCGAGCGCAACGACCTGGCCGCCGGCATGGCCAAGTATTTGACCAGCGAGTACTGCGCCGAGGTAACCCAGCAGAGCTTCCGCATCCACGGCGGGTACGGCTACTCCAAGGAGTACGAGATCGAGCGGCTGATGCGTGACGCGCCGTTCCTGCTGATCGGCGAAGGCACTAGCGAGATCCAGAAGCAGATCATCAGCAGGCGGCTGCTCGCTGAATATCAGATATGACAGCTTCTGATTTCGTTGTGCGGCCGCAGCTCTCGCAGGACGTTGCGCGTTACGTCCGGCGGCGGATTTTTGAGGGAGCCTACGCCGCAGGCGATTACGTCCGGCTCGAACAGCTCGCGGCGGAGCTGGGTGTGAGCGTCACACCCATTCGCGAGGCGCTGCTGGAGCTGCGCGCAGAGGGACTGCTGGTCCAGCAGCCGCATCGGGGCTTCATGGTGCTGCCGGTCACCGGCCGCGACATCGCCGACGTGTCCGGCGTGCAGGCACACGTCGGAGGGGAATTGGCGGCGCGGGCGGCGACCACCATCACCGACGATCAGCTGGGACAGTTGAAAGACATTCAGTCACAGCTGGAAGACGCCTACCGGCAGCAGGACCACGACCGCGCGGTGCGTCTGAATCACGAATTCCACCGGGCCGTCAACGTGGCGGCCGACTCGCCCAAACTTGCCCAGCTGATGGGACAGATCACCCGCTATGCGCCTGAGGCGGTCTTCCCGACCGTCCACGGCTGGCCTCACCGGTCCGTCGAGGACCACCGGCGCGTGATCGCCGCGCTGGAAGAACGCGACGCGGACCGAGCCCGGACCGCCATGGCGGAGCACTTCATCGCGGGGGTGGCGCCGCTGGTGGAGCACCTGATTGAGCACGGCGTGGTCGACCACGCCGCCCCCGGCTCTTGATCCTCGCGATCCGCCGAGTGTGAAGCTGCCGACAGTAATACGGCGTGTCGCGTCGCTGGTTTCACTGTCGACGCAGCATTTCGCGTAGGCATCCCACGTCGACCTTGCCGGTTGCCCCGCGCGGGACGGCGTCGTCCGACTCGAGCACGAGCCAGCGTGTGGGAACCTTGAACGTGCTCAACACCTTTCGGGCTTCGCTGCGGAGACGATCAATGGTCGGTACGGCGTCGCAGACCACCGCGGCGCCGACCTGACCGTCGACATCGGTGACGTACGCCTTCTGAACGCCGTCGATCGTCCGCAGCGCCTCCTCGACCTCGCTGGGATAGACGGTCGCACCGCGGACCTTGAACATGTCGTCGCATCTGCCGTGGTAGAACAGGAAGCCGTCGTCGTCCAGATGCCCGAGATCGCCGGTAGGGTAGAACCCGTCGACCGTGAACAGATCCTCGCGGGTGCGCCGGCACATTCCGCGCAATGTGTGCGGGCCGCGAATCTGGATGATCCCGACGGTTCCTGGCGGCATTGGCGCGCCGCTCTCGGGGTCGACGATCCGAAGCTCCGTGCCGTCGAACGGCTTTCCGCAGCTTCCCCAGGCGGAGCGTGGCATGTCGGTGTCGGCGGGATAGCCGCAGTATGGCCCGAAGGATTCGGTCATGCCGAAGAGCTTGGCCCTGGCGCCGGGCTTGGCACGCTTGCCGGTTGGCAGCAGCGCGTCCAGGCTTCCCGGTCGAAGCGAGGACAGGTCGACATCGAGCGAATCGGCCTGGCGCGCTAGTGCTTCGGCTTGATCCGGCCAGCCGCGGAACAACGTGACGCGTTCCTGTTCCAGCAGCCGCAGCGTGTTCTGCGGCGAGGGAGATGCTTCGGTGACGAGCGTGGCTCCGGCCAGCAGCGCAGACAGCACTCCACCGCCGAACCCGCCGACCCAGAAGAACGGCATCGGCAGGTACAACCGGGTGTCCGCGTCGATGCAGCGGGCAGCGAGCCCGGACGCGACGGCCCCCAACGCGCTGCCATGCGAGTGAACGGTGGCCTTCGGCGGTCCGCTGCTGCCGGAGGTGAAGACGATCGCCATCGGGTCGCTGGGAGTCACCATGGTGGAAAGCGCCTCGGCGGTCCGCAGGGCGTCATCGTCGCGGTGGCTCTGCGCTATCTGGTCGCCGGTCCAAACACCGTGCAGCGCGGGCAACTTGGCGTCCGCCGACGGTAGCTCGTCCAGATAGCGGTGCCCGCGGAACTCCTGCACCGAGATCAGGCGTTGCACCGCCGAAATGCGTAGCTGCGCCACCAGTTCAGGTGGCTGCAGCAACGTGCTCAGCGGCACCAGCACCGACCCGATCCGGGTCAGCGCGACGGCCAGCTGGACCCAGCGCACGCTGTTGGGCATGATCAGGCCGACCCTGGTGCCCTTGCGCACGCCGGCGCCGACGAATACCGCGGCCAGTTCGCGGCTCGTGAGGTCGAGTTCGTGGTAGGTAATCCGTGAGGAAGGGTCGATCACCGCGTGGTGTGCGCCGTCGTGGGCGCCGCGAAGCCGGATCAGCGCATCGATCGTGGTCTCAGTCATCGAACAGCTTCTTGAGCTGGTTCAGGTCCACCTTGCCGCTCGACAGCAGCGGCACTTCGCACACGGCGACGAATCGCGCCGGGATCTTGTACGCCGACAGCTCGGACTTGAGTTGTTGACGCAGCGCGTACTCGTCGAAATGCCCACCGTCACCTCGCACGACGACCGCAGCGACCTGCTGCCCCCGCTGCGGGTCGGGGATTCCGACTACGAACGAGACTGCGCCCCCGGTGACCTTCGCGATCGCCTTCTCCACCTCCGTCGGCGACACGTTGGCGCCGGCAGTCTTGATCATCGAGTCGAGTCTGCCGACGAAGTAGAAGAACCCGTCGCTGTCGATGCGGACGAGGTCACCGGTGTGGAACCAGCCGTCCGGGGCGAAGCATTCCTCGCGGCTGCGTCTGTAGTAACGCTGCATGAGATACGGTCCGCGAATGCACAATTCGCCCACCATGGTGGGTTGCCCAGAGTCCGGGTCGACGACCTTGGTGTCGAAGCCCGGCGCAGGCTTTCCGAAGGAGCCGCGGCGGTGTTCGGGTTGATCAGTCTGGTCGCCACTGAGCAGCACGACCCCGCCCGCTTCGGTCATGCCGAGCATGTTGTGCCGCAGCTCGGGATCGGCAGGCCGGGCGTCGGGCGCCACGATTGGGTACAGGTTGCCGCGCCGCATCGACGAGAGGTCGCGGTCGGGGAAGCTCGGGTGACGGGCAAGGTGTCCGACCCCGGCAGCGAATCCGTTGGTGAGCGTTGGTTTCTCGGCTTCCAGCAGGTCGAGCGTCTCGCCCGCGTCCACAGCAGTCGAGCAGATCAGCGTCGACCCGGCCACCAGCGTGGCGAGCAGTCCGAACGCGAATCCGCCAATCCAGAAGAACGGCGAATTGCAGAAAAGCCTGTCCTGTGCCCTCAACCCGCGGATCTCGTTGAGATTGTGCTGGTGCTGCAAGAGCGCGCCGTGCGCGTGCACCACTCCCTTGGGGTTGCCGGTCGAACCCGAGGTGTAGATGATCGCCAGTTCGTCCGCGACATCGACGTCGTCTTCCATTGCGGCGAATAGTGCGTCGTCAACCACGTCGGTGAGGTGGCCGACGTCATGGATGCGGTGACGCAGCTGGGGCGATGGCGGCAACTCGCCGAGCCGCTGCACATAGTTGTGGGAGCGGAAAGAGGGCGCTGCAAGCAGGATTTCGACGTCGGCGTGGACAAGCTGCCGGTGGATCTCGGACGCAGTGGCGAATGTCGAGAACGGGACGACGACCGCGCCGATGCGTGCCGCCGCCAGCATGCCCACGACGAACGGCACCCCGTTCGGGTAGATCAGCCCTATGTGGGTGCCCTTGCCCGCGCCCAGCGCGACCAACCCGCGGGCCAGCGCAGCAGAGCGCCGGTCGGCTTCGGCGTAGGTGATGCGGTCGCTGTCGCAGACCAGCAGGAGATGGTCCCCCCGGGCCGCGGACTGCTGGCGCAGCAGGCGGGGGATCGTGACGCTATCGGGCACGGGCGGCGAAATAGTCTCTGACAGCCGTCATGTCGGGCTTTCCCGACGGCGTTCGCGGAATGGCGTCGACGATCGCGACGTCGGTCGGGATCTCGTAGCCCGCCAGTCGGCTCCGCAGGAAATCGGCAAGTTGGTCGGAATCCGCGGATGCGCCGGAGCGCAACTCGACCATGGCGACCGGAGTCTCACCGAGCCGGTCGTCCGGTCGCCCGATCACCGCAGCGCCTTGCACAGCCGGGTGGCTCTCCAAGGCTGAGCGAACGTCATCCGGGATCACCTTGAACCCGCCGCGGATGATGGCCTGGTCTGCGCGTCCGAGCACCCAGAGGAAGCCGTCCGCGTCGATGCGGGCAAGGTCGGCGGTGCGGATCCAGTCCGACCCGGTGCCGAACTGGCCCGGCTTCACCTCCAGCAGCCCAACCTCGTCCGTTCCCAGCGGCGTGCCGTCGTCGCCGACCACCCGCAGCTGCGCCCCTAACGTCGGGCGGCCCACGCTGCCGCGTTTGGTGTGCCAGTGCGCCTGGTAGTCGGCCAGCGACCAGCCCGCGACGCCGCCGCCGAATTCGGTTGCGGCATAGGACGTCAAGACGGGGATGCCGAACTTCGCAGTGAACTCGTCGGCGTCCTCCGCCGACAGCGGAGCGGTGCCGGAGGTGACGGCGCGGATGCCCGCCAGGTCGTCTCGGGTGAGGTCGGAATGCAGCACCATCCGCAGCGCGGACGGCACCAGCGACACGGCGCCCGGCCGGTGCTTGCGAACCGCCGCGGCCCATCGGCGCAACTCGAAGCGCTCCAGCAGTGCGAACGGCCTTGCCTCCACGACGCATTGAAGCACCCGGAACACGCCGCCGATGTGTACGAGCGGTGCGCTGACGATCGCGACGCCGCTGCGCACGTCGGTCAGGCGCGGCGGGTTCTCGAACTCCCCCCCGATGACGCTGCGGGCCAGCATGTCGTAGGTGAGGTCGATTCGCTTGGGCGGCCCGGTGGTTCCGCTGGTAAGCATCCGCACCGCGACGCCGGGGCGGCTGGGCGGCCCGCCACTGACGGTGCCGGAGATCTGCGGCTCGTCATGCAGATCTGCGATCGCCACCGCCATACCCGCGCCGCGAGACTTCGCCAAGTCGTCGGGTTCGCCGACGATGACCGGCAGCTGCAGCGCGTCGAGATCGGCTTGGATGCGCTCGTCGCCGCGGGCCGGGTTGACGACGACCACGCAGCCCCCGCCCAACAGCACTCCCAGAAATGCGGCCACATGCGCGGGGCGGTTGCGCAGCATCATCCCGAACTGCGCACCGGGGGACACCAGCGCGCGCGTCCGGCTGGCGGCCTCGGCGAGGTCGCGCCACGTGAACCACTGGTCATCGAATTCCAACGCCGGCGCGTCGGGCGCAAGGCCGAGGACGGCCGAGATGCGTTGGGAAAGTGGGTCGTCGGTCACCGCAGCCTCGGCGTCACCGGAAAAACTGCGTTGGCGGCGCGTTCGGCCTGTCCGAGCGGGTTGCCCAGCCGGGTGTAGATCAGGCCCTGCTCCAGCGCGGCCCGGTACGGCTTGTCCAGCGACTCCCAGATGGCCTTCACGGTTCCCTGGGTCGCGGACGGTGGCTTGCCCGCGATGGCGGCCGCGATCTCGTGGGCGCGCTGCCAAAGCCGTTCGGGCGGAACCACTTCCGACACCAGACCGATCCGCAGCGCGGTGTCGGCGCTGACCCGCTCGTCGTTGCCCATCAGTGCGATTCGCAAGGTTTCACCCAGCCCGATGCGTCGCATGAGGCCGATCGGCTCCAGCGCGCACACAAGTCCAGCGCTGACATGCGAGTCGAAGAACGTCGCGTCGGAGGAGCAGATCACCACGTCGGATTCGTTGACGAAGTAGAACGCTCCCGCGGTGCACATGCCCTGCACGGCACAGACCACAGGCTTCCACATCTTCTGCCACTTCGGGCTGAGCGGTTCGCCGGGATCCTCGTGGTTCCACACGTTGGCCGGCTGTCCGTAGGACGCCTTGACGTCGAGCCCGGCGCTGAATGCCCTTGTGCCGGCGGACCGCAATACGACGGCATGCACCATATCGTCGCGCTTGACTATGCGCCATGCCTGCGCCATCTCGTCGCACATCGTTCGGTTGAATGCGTTGAGCGCCTCCGGGCGGTTCAACGTGATCGTAGCGACGCGGTCGGCCGCGTCGACGTCGAGCACGATCGTCTCGAAGCGTGTCATCGGCACCTCCAGTCCGGCTTGCGCTTCTGCACGAACGCTTTCGGCCCTTCGAGTGAGTCGTCGGTGTGTAGGTTGCGCTCACGGAACGCCTCGGCGAGCAGCTCGGCCTCGTGCAGCGGCAGGTCCAGGCCCTTGAGGATGGCCAACCGGGTGCCACGCACGGCCAGCGGCGCGTTCGAGTTGACGATGTCGGCGATCTCGTGCGCGCGCTCAAGCAGCCGGTCGTGCTCAACGACCTCACTGATCATTCCGAGCTCGAGTGCCCGTTGCGCGCTCATCCGTTCGTGCTTGCCCACCAATGCCATTCGCAACGCCACCGACCGCGGCAGTACCCGCGCCAGCCGTACCACCTCCCGGCCGGCGACCAAGCCGATGCTCACGTGCGGGTCGAAGAACGTCGCCTTCTCGGAGGCGATCACGATGTCGGACGTGGTCACCCAGTCGAGTCCGGCGCCGCAGCAGATCCCGTTGATGGCCGACAGCACCGGCTTGGCCATCGTGCGAAACGGCGGAGTGCCCTCCTGCGGGGCTTCCCACTGCTCGTAGGTTGACAGAAACGGCCGCTCGTTGATCACCTTGCCGTCTGCGGGAATTTCCTTGACGTCGGCGCCGGTACAGAAGGCGCGCCCGGTGCCGGTGACGACCAGCAGCCAGACCCTGTCGTCGTTCTCTGCTTCCCGATAGGCGGCGCGCAGCTCGGTGATCATGTGTGGGCTGAGCGCGTTCAACGCGTCGGGCCGGTTCAGCGTGATGGTGGCGGTGTGCCCGTCGACTTCGTACTCGATGGTGTCTGCCATGGATGTCCCTTCGGTCAGCGGCCCTGGAAGTCCGGCGTGCGGCGCTCCCGAAAGGCCGCCAGCCCTTCTTTGAAGTCTGCCGCGCGGCAGGCGAGTTCGAGGTTGAGAAGCTCGTGTGTCATCGCCTGCGGCAGCGTCGCGTGCTGGGCGTAATTGATCGACTGCTTGGCCAATCCCAGCGCGACCGTGGGGCCGACCGCCAACCGGGACAGCAGTTCGTCGACCGCGTCGTCGAGCGCAGCGCTGTCGACGCAGCGGTGGATCAACCCCCAGTCCGCGGCTTGCGTGCCCGGGACCTTCTCGCCCAGCAACAGCATCTCTTTTGCCCTCACCAGGCCGGCCAGCCGGGGCAACAACCAGGTGGCGCCCGAATCCGGCGTGAAGCCCCGCGCGAGAAAGGGCTCCCAGAACACCGCATCCGTGGCGGCGACCGTGAAATCAGCGGCCAGCGCGAGATTGCAGCCCAAGCCGACGGCGTGGCCGCGCACGGCGCACACCACGGGCAGGTGGATGGTATGCACGAGTTCGATCACCCGGTGCGCGGTGTGGGGAATACGACGAATGAGGTCGCCGGTGCGTGGTTTGACTGCATGAGTTTCATTGGTAGACAACAAGTCTGCCCCGGCGCAGAAGTCTCCGCCTGCGCCGGCGATGTGGATGACGCGAAGCGAATCGTCAGCGGCCGCTGCGGACAGTGTGGTGACGAAGTCGTCGATCATCGTGCGGCTCAGCGCATTGCGTTTCGACGGACGATCCAGCGTTACGCGCAGCACGGCGCCGTCGCGCCGCGTTACCAACGACCCGTTGCCTGCCACCCTGGTCCCTAACATTTACGGTTGCCTATACAGTAGGCCATGCCAGTGCTATCTTATATAAGTTAGCAAGGAAAGACTGCGAATGACCGGTGAAATCGATGACCGCCGTTTCGGCGAACGGCCGCTGGCCCAGACTGTCGCGGCGGCCCGCGCGATTCGCCACTTGACCGGCATGTTGCTTTCCCTCGAGCATCCACATCCGACGGTCGACGCGATACTCGCCCAGTTCGCTTGCTGGGAAAGCGAACTCGCCGACGCCGTAGCGGCGGACAGTGCGCCCCGCCGAGGCCCCGACGGGGAGGACCAGCGGGTCTACCTCGGCCATGCGTTCGACATCGGCGCCTTCAACCCCTGCTTTCCCGAGTACCGTTTCGACCATCTTGACGCCGAGACCGCATCAGGGACGGTCAACTTCCCATTGGTATTCGAAGGCCCGCCGGGCCTGGTCCACGGCGGATTCCTGGCCGTGTTCTTCGACTGCGTGACTCAGCACCACAATTGCGCGGCCGCTCGCACCGGCAGAACGCGCTCACTCTCGGTCACGTTTCGCCGGCCAACCCCTGCGCTGACGGACCTGCGTTTCGATATTGTCCGGCGCGAAGTCGACGACGAGGTCACGTCGACCGCACGCATACTGCGCGACGACCAGGTGCTCTGCGTCGGCGAATTGAACGTGGTGGCAATGGCCACCGAGCAGCTGACGGTGACCCAGTATGCGGGCCGGCGGGAGATCTCGTGATGCGACCCACGCTGCAGCGGATCCGGCAACCGCGAGTGGCCGAGATCGTCGCGTCGCGACTGCGCGAGGACATCTTGTCGGGGCGGCTGAAGGAAGGTGACGTGCTGCCGTCGCAAGAGACAATGTTCCACGAGTTCGGCGTCAGCCCTCCCGCACTGCGGGAAGCCATTCACATCCTGGAAGTCGACGGCCTCGTCTCCGTGCGGCGCGGCAACGTCGGCGGCGCGGTTGTGCACCGGCCGTCGGCGGAGCGCACCGCGCACATGATCGGCATGGTCCTGCAGGCGCGGTCGGCGACCCCGGCCGATGTCAGCGGCGCACTGCTGCATCTCGAGCCGGTCTGCGCCGGGATGTGCGCTGCCCGCCCGGACCGGATGACCGAGGTGGTGCCGTACCTGGAAGCCGAGATTGAAAGACAAAGAGAACAATTCGACGACCTGTCGCATTACGTGCCGAACGCCCGTCGTTTCCACGAGGCTGTCGTCGCCCGGTGTGGCAACGAACCGATGATCTTGCTCATCGGCTCGTTAGAGCTCATCTGGTCGGCCCACGAGTCGTCGGTGTGGAGCGACGACGCTATGACCGTCAAGACCATGCGGGCGGCGCTGCGTGACCACCAACGGCTCCTCGACGCAATCCGCGACGGCAACCAAGACCGTGCCGTCCGCCTGGCGCAAGACCACCTCGCCGCGGCCCGCAGCAGCACGCTCCTGTTCGGCAGGGACAAAACTATTGAGGCCAAACGGATTTCGAGCAATGGGGGCGCGCATGGCATCGGATGACCGCGTTCTATTCGACGTCGACCGGGACAAGCGCATCGCTACGATCACGTTGAACAACCCGCAGCAGCGCAATTCCTACGACCCCGCGATGCGCGAATCGATGGCTCGCTATCTGGACCTGGTGGCAGAAGACGACGACGTCACCGTGGTGCTGTTACGCGGAGCCGACGGTGTGTTCTCCACCGGGGCGGACATGAACAACGCCTACGGCTGGTACGCGAGGTCCGACGCACCCGAGACCAGGAGCCGCCCCAGCCAGCGCCGTCGACTTACCGTGGACCGCAGGTCGTTTGGCTTCTACCACAACCTCCTTGGCTTCCCGAAGGTGACTGTGGGGGAGATCAGTGGGTACGCGCTCGGCGGCGGTTTCGAGATCGCGCTGATGACCGACATCTCGGTGATTGCACGCGACACCATGATCGGCATGCCGGCCACCCGGTTCCTCGGACCGGCGCTCGGCAGCCTGCACATGTTCTTTCACCGCTTGGGGCCGGTGCTCGCGCGGCGCCTCCTTCTCACCGGCGACATCATTGATGCCGGCGTGATCGAGCACCTCGGCGTCTTCACCGAGACGTGCGACGCCGAACGCGTCACCGCTCGGGCGCGCTACTGGGCCGAGAAGGCGGCGAAGATGCCGGCCGACGGGGTCGTCATCGCCAAGGAGGCTTTCCGGCTCGTCGAGCAGAGCCAGGCCTACCAGGGCGAGGAAGTGGCCAGCTACCTGTTCCACGCGTTCGGCACGAACCTGCAGTTCGCTCCGGGCGAGTTCAACTTCGTCAAGACGCGTGCGCAAGTAGGCACCAAGGAAGCGTTTCGACTGCGCGACGAGCACTTCCACGTGCCCGAGCCGTAACCTTCTTCGCGTCTGCCCGGCGCGGAGGCGGCGCCGCCCGCTACACTCTCTGCTAATTTTGTAAAGTCACTTAGAGCCGAGGACCAGCCATGCCGACACCCGTCATCTTCGGGGCCACCAGGACAGCGATCGGACGGTCGTTCAAAGGAACACTGGCCAGCACACCACCCGAGATGCTGATCACCGCGGTGCTGCCCGAAGTCATCCGCCGGGCAGGCCTCGATCCCGCCGCGATCGACGACGTCATCTTCGCCGAATCTCATTACGGCGGCGGCGATCTCGCGCGCTACGCCGCTGCGGCGTGCGGCATGGATGACATCCCCGGCCAGTCGGTGAACCGGCACTGCGCAGGCAGCCTGACCGCGATCGGCAATGCGGCCGCCGGAATCGGTTCGGGCATGGAACGCGTCGTCGTCGCGGGTGGCGTGCAGTCGCTGTCGATGATGCCGTTGATGAAGTGGCGGGTGCCCGGGCCGGAGTTGACGTTCGAAGAGCCCTGGATGCCGCCGACACACGTGGAAACTCCTGATGCGCCGATGCGGGACATGTCGATCACGGTGGGATGGAACACCGCGCAGGCGGTCGGCATCACGCGCGAGGAGATGGACGCCTGGGCAGCACGGTCTCACCAGCGCGCGATCGCGGCGATCGACGCGGGCAGGTTCGTCGACGAGATCGTCCCGCTGAAGGTGACCCTGCCCGACGGTTCGTTGGTCGACTTCAGCGTCGACGAGCATCCTCGCCGCGACACCACGGTTGAGAAGCTCGCAGCACTGACGGTGCTGCATCCCGAGATCGAGGGGTTCTCGATCACCGCCGGCAACAGCAGCGGAACCAACGACGCCGCCGCGGCCGTAGCAATGGTGGAGAAGGACTACGCTGAGGCCGAGAAGCTCACCGTGATGGCCACCGTGAGGGCGTGGGCGGCTT
>JBLNEK010000199.1:0-14376 GCA_050262635.1 Candidatus Sericytochromatia bacterium
AGTGATGATCACACCCAGCCGGCACATCCTTGTGTTTCTCGCAGTGAACGGTGGCCTGACGGCCGCCTCCCTCCATTCGCAGATCTGACCACACCGCGCCGTCCCAGGCGTTGGAGCCACGCCCCGCCGTTCCGGTGCGGGAGCAGTGGTGCACACCGAGGACGGTGCAACCGGCAGCCGACCGGATGCTGTCAGCGGCATCAATGGCCAGTCCCTGCTGGGTCGCCGAGTTTTCCTCCAGACCCAGGGTGCAGCGGGCACGAGTGTCCAAAACCAAGAGGTCCGCGTCCCGTTCGGATGCAACCTCAGCGGCCTGCGCCACGTGGTCATCGTCGCCAAGCTGCAGCGGCAAATTCAGAAACAAGAGTCGGTCTTGAACGAGTGCCACGTCGACGCCCCAGACCTCACACCACGCCAACACACGCACTGCCAAACCGCTCGCCCCCTCAGCGGCGACATAGACGACGGTCCCAACGTCGGCGACCGCCAAGTCGCCGAACGACTTCCCCGCAGCCAGGGCACAGCTCATCGCGATGGCAAAAAACGACTTGTAGCAACCGGGCGGTCCAGAGAGCTGCGCGAGGGTGTTGCGGTAGAGCAGGCCCTCGATGAGTGGCTCCACCGGCGGCAGAGCCTTCAGTTCGTCGACTCGCAGCAGCCGGTCCCGCAGGTGCCCAGCACCGTGACGCTGGCCGCCGGTCATGATCGCACCAACGTCCACCTGCGGACCTGAGTTGAGCACTGCCGGTGGTGCCCAAGCTCAAACCGAGTGCGCTGGTCACTGAACGTCGCCACCTTGGCCTCGGCCCACCGGTAGGCGCCACCGACCTCCTCCGGGGCCAGGTCGCGGGGTACAGCGACAACTTGGCACCAGTTCTTCAGCGCCGATTCGAGCATCAGCAGCGCCTGATCGAGGTCATGCCGTGTGATACAGCCCAGCCGATGAGCTGCCGCCAGGCGCACACACCGGGTCATCGCCCACTGATGACGTCCGGCCCTCGGTTCGTCAGACGGCCTGCCCCAGGATTTCACCATTGCGGCCACGTACGCGCAGGTCTTCCTCCCGAACTTCCAGTGCTGCGGGGGGCTGAGCACCACCTCCGTCACCGGCTCATCAGAGGCCATCTGCGGTGCCCACTCGTCGAGGACCTCCTCGAGCTGATCGACAGTCAGCGGTCCGCCGCTGCCGCGCACTGCATACACCGGCGCGGGGTCGGCTGGATACTTCCAGTTCGTCGTCCCCGGCACGCGGACGATGCGTGCCAGATCCGACACGGTGTCCAGGCGGGCCGAGAACTCGCTGGCCACCCGGTTGGCCAGCCGCCCAAAACGACGGCTCAGCCGGTACGCCCGGGTCCACTTCTCCTCGGTATCCAGTACGCCATCATCGATCGGCCACAACGGCTGCAGACCGTGACCGGAGTGGATCACGTGTGACGGCCTGGTGCCCACCATGCCCGACAGTGCGTCGACGAAATCGCAAGCCGTGGCGAGGTCCGAGAACGCCCCCGCCTTGACGTCCACGTCGAGGGGCAGCGCCGCCCACCGGGTTACTCTGCGATCGCCGCCACGGCCCCCACCATCGCGGGCAGGGCCAGCCGTCGGATTAACGGAGAACCACATATCGGCCTGTCGCGGCAGGGACTCAATGCGAGCACTCACACTCGCCGACTCGACCACGGAGGAACAAAACTGGCCGCCGACCAGCGTGTGGCACACCGCGATGTATTCCCCGTCTTGCCGGCCAACGGAATCCAGGATCTCGTCGAGCGTGGCCCGCTCATCGTCGCCAGCAACGTCGGGGCCTACACAGAAAGCATTGGCATTGTCTGAGTCGCCCCCGGTTCGCTGATCCCGACCGGGGAACTCCTTTTTGGTCATCCCCCACCACCGCCCGCGGCGCTCGGGGTTCCTCCAGACTCAAGGCGGGTGCCCGAAGAGGTCTGATCGTGGCCAGCCAGCTCTTCAATGGCATGGCCGATCACCACGTTCAGCCCCAGATCGTCAGCCACCGCACCGGCGGCCTCGTCAGGGTTATCAGTGCGCCCGTTTGGGATCTTCATCGCCTTCGCAATCGGCTTCGATCCTTCTCAGCCATGCCTGCATCACCGGCTCGAAGTCCTCGCCATGCCCGACGGCCTGACGCATCTCGCCGAGGATCTGGTTCCAGATATCTTGCGGAACGCAATCCAATCGGTAGGCCTCATCCTCGGTGATGCACTCGAAGCTGACGGTTCCCGGCTCGCTGGGCAGAACCTGCCACTCCACCTGCTTGAGGCGCCATCCCGCCTTATCGTCGCTGTCGCCCACATCCATATGGTGTTTCCAAGCCTCAGCCGCCTCCCACTCCTCAGCGACATTCTTGGCATCGCTCACCGACCGGATACGGTCGCCAAAAGGCCGGCGGATGGGGTGCTTACCCCACCAGTCGTGGGAAAGGATCGCGCGGCCCCCACTCGAGAGCGACAGACCGACATCCTTGGGAAATCTGGCGCTGGCGATGATGACGTATTCGCGGTCGTCGACCTCGGCATGCAACTCGTAGCAATTTGGGGAGTCTGGAAAGGGACCAATTTGCCTCCAGCTAAGCATTTCTCCAACCTTCCTTTCACCTGATTCCTGCTTAAACCCCCGACGTCTACCTCGTCGTCATCAACTCCCCGGTTCGGAATGTTCGCCGCTCGTGAGCCGACACCAGGCATCGAATTCGGCGCGCCGTTCGATGCCGTGGTGGCGTCGGTATGCCCTCACGAACTGCACCACGTAAGCGCGCAGACAGCGCTGCCCCTTTGCCCGCCTGCGCTGACAGGCCTTTATTGCCTCCCCGAAATCGCCCTTGATCAGCAAGAAGTCGACTAGGCTCTCAGCGAACGCCGGA
This sequence comes from Candidatus Sericytochromatia bacterium, assembly GCA_050262635.1. Lineage (GTDB taxonomy): Bacteria > Actinomycetota > Actinomycetes > Mycobacteriales > Mycobacteriaceae > Mycobacterium. The sequence continues at coordinate 2,879 of JBLNEK010000199.1, forward strand.
TCGTCATCGTCGTGCTCCAAGCCCAGCTCAGCGAGTTGTGTCAGCTCATCGGCCGTCAACGACCTATAGCGCCGGAAATAGTCGACCGGGTCGCCGCGGTCGTTGAAGCCTTCCACCGACACCGGGACTCCGGGCGACTCAAACCGCTGGACGGCAACAGTTTCTCGGCTGCGTATGATTCGGCAGCCGTACCGCTGACTGGGGGGCCTGGTCTTGTCGACCCTGACCTCGATGTGTTCATAACGGTTGGCGAACCCCTTCATGAATGCTTGCGTCCCCCAGGTGAACTCATCCATTGGAGCTCCTTTCTTAACGCCGCACGCACGGGCGTGTTGTACTGACGCTTCTCCCGGCACAGCGTTGTCGCTGGGTGTAGCTGCCCCGGGGCCGGACTTTTCATTTGTTGCCCCGGGCCGTCAAAGTTTCGGCTCTTGCGGGGCCTGCTCACGGCCGCCGCCCTAACTGGCATCTCACATGTCACGGCGTCTCACCGCGTCCCACCGGTACCGGTTGCTTGACGCTGTTCAGCGATCCAGGCCATCGCCTCAGACTTGGCCCACACCCGGCGGCGGCCTAACTTGAAGGACGGGGGCCCTGAGCCGATGTGCGCCCAGTAGCGCCATGTACTCGCCTTGGTGCCCGTCAGCCTCTCCAGATCGTCCGCGTCGAGGATGTCCCCACCGGTGATCCCCTCTTCGTGGTCCACGCCTGCCTCGCCTTTCGATTTCGTCATGCCAACTTTTAGGCACGAAACCAGCGTGCCAGCGTTGGTTGGCGTTAACAAGCCTAAAAAGTTATGCTGCGAAAATGCCAAGTTCGAAGTGGACAGACACGCAGTTTGGGCAACACCTCAGGGCACAGCGGAAGCACCGAGGCTGGACACAGCCCCAGATGGCCGACATGCTGGCTGACAAGTGCTCTCAGTCGGTGGATGCCACCACAATTGCCAAGATCGAGGCCGGAAGGCGATCGGTCCGCATCAACGAGGCCGTCGCCCTTGCCGACATATTCGAGGTGTCCGTGGATGCGCTGCTGGGCAGGCGTGAGCCTGACGACACGACCTTGACCTTCGCACTCGTGGTGCTCACCGATTACGCGGGTGACGCGGGGCGCCAGATCTACCGGACGCGGGGCGTGGCTACCGACATTGCGGACCAGCTTGAGTTAATAGAAGAGAGCTTCCCCGTCCCCGGCATTGATGCTCTGCGGCAAGCGGCCCAGGAGATGGCTGGCCACCTGGACGCAGCGTGGTCGAACGCGAAGGTTCTTTCCTCACTCGCCAGCATTGCGATCGTGGAAGCTTCGAAGGACGTCCCGGAATCGGGGCCTATGAGAGGGCGGAGCCCCAACCGATGAAGCGCAACCGCCGGGCCGGGGTCGAAGATCGCTGGACCAAGACCGTCCGCGACGAGCACGGCAAAACCCAGAAGGCGCCCACCGGCCGCCACGGCACGGGCATGCGGTGGCTGGCGCGGTATGTCGACGACATCGGGCGGGAGCACACCAAGGCGTTCGGGCGCAGACCAGATGCCCACAAGTGGCTCAACCAGCAGATCAGCGATCAGGTGACCGGGACGTGGACCGACCCGGGCCTGTCGGAGATCACCTTCGGGACGATGGCCGGGCGCTGGTTGTCCACCAAGGCGACCAGGGCACCCAAGACCGTCGCCGGGTACCGTTCGCTGCTCGACACGGTGGTGCTGTCGCGGTGGAAGGACGTGCCGCTGCGCGATGTCCGGTTCGACGACCTACAGGTGTGGATCACCAGTTTGTCGGTCGACGGGTCGGCGCGGTTCGACGGCAGGGGTTTGAGCGCCTCTCGGGTGCGCCAAGCCCACCAGCTCGTCGGCGCGGTGCTCAAGTTCGCCGTGCGGGCAAGGCATCTGGCAGCGAATCCCGCCGAAGGGGTCGAGCTGCCCCGGCTGCCGGAAGCCGAGCAGCGTTACCTGACCCACGAGCAACTGCACCGGGTGGCGGTGGCGTCGGGCCGTCTGCGGAGCCTGGTTCTGGTGCTCGGATACTGCGGCCTGCGGTTCGGTGAAGCCGCCGCGTTGCGGGTGGGCAATGTCGATGTGGCCGCCCGCCGGATACGGGTGCGCCGGTCGGTGACCTACGTCCGCAAGACCGGACTGGTCGAAGGTCCGACGAAGAATCACACGGCCCGCATGGTGCCGGTGCCTGCGTTCGTCGCACGGCTACTGGAGACGGAGATGGCGGGCCGTGCCGATGACGCGCTGGTGTTCGAATCTGGGCGCGGCGGGTACCTGACACTCGGCCAGGCCCGCTATACCTTCACCAAGGCGACGACGGCGGTCGACGGGTGCGGCGGAGTGCGGTTGCATGATCTGCGCCACACCTGCGCGTCGCTGGCCATCAGCAGCGGGGCAAACGTCAAGGTGGTACAGAGACTTCTCGGCCACAAGACGGCGGTGCTGACGCTGGACCGCTACGGGCACCTGTTCCCCGACGATCTCGATGCTGTGGCGAATGCGTTCGACGAGGCCGCACAATCTACTGCGGACTGGCTGCGGACTGGCCCACATCTGCGTATTGCGGGATCGGACGTAAACAGCCTCTGACCTGGGTGGCAGGTGCAGGATTCGAACCTGCGTAGGCGTAAGCCGACGGATTTACAGTCCGCTCCCATTGGCCGCTCGGGCAACCTGCCTTGGTGCGACTAGCAGGATACAAGGAGCGTGATTTCCCGTCACAAACGAGCTTGGGGTGCTGTGAACATCATGCGCGGCGTCCTCAATTTGATGACGCTTCCACCGCCGACCCTTCTAATGCCGAGCGTGCGCTCAGGGCGACTTCACGCCGTGAGCGCATGTTCGATGAGCTGCCCGTCCGCAGACCTGACTTTGTCTCACCCGCCGGGTGTGACAAAGATGAACGCGAGCACAACCTGGCAGAACCCCGAGGAGGACGGATCCAATGGCGGATTCATCGTTCGACATCGTCAGCAAGGTCGATCGCCAGGAGGTCGACAACGCGCTGAACCAGGCCGCCAAAGAGCTGGCCACCCGTTTCGACTTCCGCGGCACCGACACCAAGATCGCCTGGAAGGGCGACGACGCCATCGAGCTGACCTCCTCGACCGAAGAGCGCGTCAAGGCGGCGGTCGATGTCTTCAAGGAAAAACTCGTCCGCCGCGACATCTCGATGAAAGCGTTCGACGCGGGTGAGCCGCAGGCCTCCGGCAAGACCTACAAGGTCACCGGCACGCTGAAGCAGGGCATCTCCAGCGAGAACGCCAAGAAGATCACCAAGCTCATCCGCGACGAGGGGCCCAAGAACGTCAAGACCCAGATCCAGGGCGACGAAATCCGCGTCAGCAGCAAGAAGCGCGACGATTTGCAGGCCGTCATCGCGCTATTGAAAGGCGCCGATCTCGACGTCGCCCTTCAGTTCGTCAACTACCGCTGAGCCGATCGCTGACGTCCACCCCAACGGTCTTCCCGTCACTGCGATGGTCAGTCATGTTGCCGCATTCCCCGGACACCTGCACTGATCCCCGCGCGGCATTGCCCGACGCGCGGCAGATGACCGCCATGACCGTCGGGGTGTGCACGACCTCGCCGAACGGGCACATCCCCGCCGGCGGCCCCTCGTTCCACCCCTGCGCCACCAACGCCGCGGCGATCTGCCGGAAGTAGCCGTCCGGGTCGGCGCCGGCCGGAATCGCGAAGCTCATCTCGACGTGCCCGCGATACGGCGGCCGGCCCTGGTCGTTGCACGCCTCGAACATGAAGCCCCCAGTCACATCGCGAAGTCCGGCCACCCGAACGATCTCCCTGGCCGGGTCGATCACCTGGGCCATCGCCTGCTCATCGGTCAACGTCATGACACGCCCCTCTCGGCCTCCGGATCGATGTACGCCGGCACACCCGGAATGCGAGTGTCGATGTGCGGCAGGTGGATTGGACCCAAGCCCGGAAGTGTGATCGCACTGGGTGTCGTGATGTGGGGCTGCCGTCGCCCTTGCGCCAGCAGATCGTCGCGCGCCAGCGCGTCGGAGTGACCCGTCACGATGTGGGCCATCGCGCGCAGGGCCTCGCCGCCCGAATCGTAGTAATGCGAATGGGTTCGGAAGCTCAAGCCGTCCGATCCGGGCACCTCGGCTCTGAAGCGGACCGACCCGAAGCCGTCGCCTGCGGGATCCGTCCCCAGCCCGGCATACCGGCCGAACGGATACCCCAGCGCTTCGTTCACCTCGTTGGGCACACCGCCCGCCTCGCCCAGCCAGCTGACCGGATCCGACGAGGCCGAGCCGACGTACACATTGCCGCCGTCGAGATGAAAGTCCTTGGCGTGGTGGGCCAGATCCGTTCCCGGCGAACCGAGCAGGATCACGTCGTCGGCATGGGAACCGCCGCCGGCGAACGCGTCGGCGACGGTCGTCGACCCGTACGAGTGACCCACCACCGTTACGTGCGGCCGCGCGCCGACGTGAGTCGCGTTGAGCCCGTTGACATCCTGCGCCAGGTCGATGCCGCCGCGGCGGGCCAGCAGCGGCGACGCGATTCGCGGATCGCTATACCTGTCCGGTGCGTCGTAGCCCATCCAGGCGATCACCGACAGCTCGGCGCCGGGGTACGCGGCCTTCGCTTGGTCATACAGGTTGATCGCGTCGTTGTGCCCACCGTGCAGCCAACCCGTTGCCACGCTGCTGCCGGCGCCGGGCACGATCACCGCAATGTCCTCGGCCTCATCCGGGTTGCCGATCGCGATCGCGGCACGGCCTTGCCCGTTGAATGCCAGGGGGTCGTAGGCCCACAGCATGACGGGTCGCCGGTTGCCGGGGTCGGCGCCCCTGTCGTGATCGAGCCCAAGTTTGACCTGCTCGGCGTTGCGCCGCCGTACGTCGCCGTCGGGGCGGTTCAGGTCCTCGGTGAGCACCGCCCTGTTGATCTGGTCGCGCACGTCGGCGGGTATTCCGTTGACATTTGCCAACTCTGCCGGGTGCGCCGCGATCAGCTCGCGGCGTGACTCAGCGGGCAGCGAGGTCCACCAGCTGTGAACCTCGTCGGCGGTCGCTCCGGATGGCGGCTGCGGCAGGGCCATGCGCATTGATACTGCCACCGCCTGACCCGTTGGGGCCGCGCCGCGCCGAATTCTGCGTCAGGGTCCCTGTTCGCCGAAAAGCACAGCCATGATGCAGAACTCGCGGAGTACCTGCGCGACCTACTCGCACTAGCGTCGGCGCAGCACCATCACGTTGTCGGTGAGTACCGCGTGCTGCCCATCGGGCCCGACCGTCTCGCGTTCGACCACCTCGACTCTCACCCGATCCCATTGCGCGGGTTCGAGATTCAACGATGCCAATACCTCGTCAGCGGACGGGAACTCGTGGTGATGAATCTTGGACGCCCACGGCGGCGCCGCGGCGTGGTCCACGATGAGCAGCGTGCCGCCTGGTGCGACGGCGCCGGCGGCACGGCGCAGCAGCTTCGCCCGGTCCATCGGCACAGTGGAATGCAAGAACGCCGCCGACACCAAGTCGAACATGCCGTCGGGGAAGCGCTCCGTCAGATCCTGACGCTGGAAGTCGATTCTGTCCGCGACGCCGCGGCCCTTCGCTTCGACGGCCGCCCGGTCCAGCGCCGTCTGTGAGATGTCCACCGCGGTCACCTGCCAGCCGTGGTCGGCCAGCCAGACGGCGTCGGCGCCTTCGCCGCACCCGAGGTCGAGCGCGCGGCCCGGCGCCAGCGCCTCGGCGACCTCCGCGAGCCGAAGGTTGACCCGTCCGCTCCACACCCGCTCGCGTTCGCCGTAGTGCTCTTCCCAGCTTTGTCGGGCTTGCGACATCTGCTCGGCCATAGTGCGTCACACTAGTCCGATGAGCGAGTCACTCGACCTCGTCATCGTCGGCGCCGGCATCTCCGGCCTCAGCGCCGCCTACCGCATTCGCGAACGCAACCCGGACATCAGCTACGTGATCCTGGAACGCCGCGCCAACATCGGCGGCACCTGGGACCTGTTCCGCTACCCGGGCATCAGATCTGACAGCAGCATCTTCACGCTGAGTTTTCCGTGGGAGCCGTGGCCCCGGGAGGAGGCGATCGCCGACGGCGACCACATCCGCGGGTACATGATCGACAGCGCGCGCAAGCATGGCATCTACGAGCACATCCGCTTCGACAGCTACGTCCGGGCGGTCGACTGGGACTCGTCGACGGACACCTGGACCGTCCGCCTCGACGACGACGTGACCTATCGGGCGCGGTTCGTGTTCTTCGCCACCGGCTACTACGACTACGACGAGGGCTACACCCCCGAGTTCCCGGGCATCGAGCAGTTCAGCGGCGACGTCATCCACCCCCAGCACTGGCCCGAAGACCTGGACTACACCGGCAAGACCATGGTCGTCATCGGCAGCGGGGCGACCGCGGTCACCATCGTGCCGTCGCTGGCCGAGCGGGCCGGCAAGGTCGTCATGCTGCAGCGCACACCCAGCTACGTCGGCTCGTTCCCGCGGATCGACAGGCTGACGAGGATCATGCGAAAGCTGCTGCCGGGCAAGTTCTTTCATGCCTTCGCCCGGTTCCGGATGGCGGTCCAGGAGGCGATCGGCTGGTTCCTGTCTCGCAAGACCCCAGAGCTGATGAAGTACCTGCTGCGGCGCATGCAGACCAGGCGGCTGCCCGAGGGCTACGACATCGACACCCACTTCTGCCCGCCGTACCAGCCGTGGGACCAACGCGTCTGCCTGGCCGCCGACGGCGACCTGTTCGACGCGATCAACGCCGGTCGCGTCGAGGTGGTCACCGACCACATCGACCACTTCGACGCCACCGGGGTCGCGCTGAGCTCGGGCCGCCACCTCGACGCCGACGTCGTCGTCACCGCCACGGGCCTGCAACTGCAGGCGCTGGGCGGCGTGGCGCTGAGCCTCGACGGCGCCGAAATCAAGCCGCAGGACCGCTTCGTCTACAAAGCGCACATGCTCGAGGACGTGCCGAACCTGTTCTGGTGTGTCGGCTACGTCAACGCGTCATGGACGCTGCGCGCCGACATGACCGCTCGCGCGACGGCCAAGCTGATCGCTTACATGCGTGCCCACGGGTATACGTCGGCCCGCCCTCATCTCGGCGACGAGCCGATGCCCGAGAAGCCGTCGTGGGACATCGCTGCCGGCTACGTGCTGCGCAACCTGCACGCGCTGCCGAAGTCGGGCACCAAGCGGCCATGGAACGTGCGGCAGAACTACTTCGCCGACGCGATCGACTACCGGTTCGACCGCGTCACCGAGGCGATGGTGTTCGGGTCAAGTAGCACCTGAGCCTTCGCACTGGAGCAAACTGCTCGCCGTCCCGGCCCGGCGCGAAGAACGGAACGACGACGGCCGCAATGCCGACGATGACAGCCATCACGAGGAATGACGAGTCGATTGCCGTGTCGAAAGCGGCTTTGCTGACGTCGGCGAGCTGTTGTCCTTGCGGCCCCAGCCGGTGTGCCACCGCAAGCGCCTCGGCCAGCGAGTCGGACACCGGGCCGCGGACGGGCTGTGGGAATGCGTCCAGCCCCGAAGCGATGTGGTGACCGTAGCTGCTCGCCAGTATCGAGCCCGCGATGGCGATGCCCAATGCACCGCCCACCTCGCGGGTAGCGTCGTTGACAGCCGATGCGACGCCCTGCTTTCCATCGGGAGCCGCGCTCATGATCGCGGAAGTGGTTGGCGCCGTGGCCAACCCGAAGCCCGAGCTGATCACCATCAGCGGCCAGAACAAATCCAGATACGAGGCGTCGGGACTCAGGGTGCGCATGCACAAGAAGCCCACGGCCACCAGCACCATGCTCGCGAAGATCACTGCGCGCAGACCGAACTTCGGCAGGTACCAAGACGAAAGGGCCGAGAACGTCAGCAACGGGATGGCCAGCGGAGCCAAAGCTATCGCCGCGGCGAGCGGTGAATAGCCCATCACCTGTTGAATGAACTGTGTGGTGAGGTAGAACAGGGCGAAGGTACCCAAGAACACCAGAGTGATCGCGGCGGCACTGGTTCCGAAATACGGGTCGAGGAACAACCGGACATCGAGAAGTGGTTCGTGCCTTCGTATTTCGATGATCCCGAACGCTATGGCAAGCAAACTCCCGCCGATGAGGCAGCCATAAACGCGCGGGTCCGTCCATCCGTGGGTCGGCGCTTCGAGGATGCCGAACACGAATACCGCGACCGCCGCTCCGATGGTCGCCGCGCCGGGCCAGTCCAGCGGCGGCGTTTCGCCCTCGCGCGACTCGGCGATCGTCAGCGTGAGCACAAACAGCAGCAATCCGACGCCACCGAGCACCCAGAAGATCGACTGCCACGTCCACACATGCAGCAGCAGGCCGGTGCCGAGCAATCCGAACACGCCCCCGGAACCGGCTACACCCGCCCAGATGCCGACCGCCTTCGTTCGCGCCTCCGCCGGATACACCACCGTGAGCAACGACAGCGTGGCCGGCATCACAAATGCGGCGCCGACACCGGCCAACGCCCGCGCGGCGATGATCTGGACGGGGCTGTCGAAGATCAACGGCGCGAAGGAGGCCACGGCGAAGATCGCCAAGCCGACCAAAAGTGCACTGCGGCGGCCGTAACGGTCACCGATCGCGCCGGCGGGCAGCAGTAGGCACGCGAGCAGCAGCGTGTAGCTGTCGACGATCCACGTCAACTGTGACTGAGTGGCCGACGTCGCGACGGCGACATCGGCCAACGCGGTGTTGAGCGCCACCATCGACGCGATGACCAGAGCAACCCCGGCGCAGGCTACGAACAGGGTCCACCCCCGTTTGACGGCCGACCCGCCCGCGAAGGAATCCTCGATGTCCGACTGAGTGAGCTGCTCGACGGAGGTCATACGGTTTCTCCTCGGGTTCTCAGTGCTCGGCAGACGAGACTAACGGTCTTATAACGAGACTTCTAGTCTTGTTACCGGTGAACCGCTGCCCGAAACCCGAATCGGTTGCCGGTCACTCCTGGGTTTGATTTGTCGCGTACCCGCTCGACCCGCGCGGCATTGGCCTCGTCGCCACCAGATCGTCAGCGCCGCGGGTCATCGAGTGCCAAGATACGGCCGTGGGTGACACGCGAGTGCACTACGCGCGAAACGGCGATGTCCATCTCGCCTACCGGGCGTGGGGCGAGCGCGAGCCCACGCTGATCTGGATCCCCGGGTGGGTCAGCAACGTGTCGGTGTGGGACGAGCCCACGGCAATCTTCACGCCCTTCCTCGACAAGATCGCCGAGCGGACCCGACTGGTCGCGTGGGACAAACGCGGGACCGGTCTGTCCGAACCCGTGATGCATGTGCCGCCGCTCGACGAGCGCATGGACGACCTGCGCGCGGTGATGGACGCCGTGGGTGCGCAATGCCCGGCGATCTTCGGCATCTCCGAGGGCGGCCCGATGAGCCTGATGTTCGCCGCAACTACCCCGAGCGGGTGCAGTCCCTGGTGCTGTATGGGACGTTGCCGCGGTTCACGCCCGACTTGCCTGATTTTCCATGGGGTTTCACACCCGAGGACGTCGCCAAGCATTACGAGGACATCGACAGGAACTGGGGCGAGGGCGCCCTGGCGGACGTCTTCTTCGGCGAACTCACGAGGGAAATCCCGGGCTTTCTCGAGCTGTATGCGGAGTCTCAGATGAAGTGCGCAAGCCCGCGTATGGCCAAAATGCTGTGGGAGTCGCTCGCGCAGATCGACGTGCGCCCTTTGCTGGACGCTGTCAGGGTGCCGACGCTCGTGCTGGGCAGGCCCGGCGACCTGGTTGCGCCCGTGGAGTCCGCCCAGGCATTGGCCGCCAGCATCCCGAACGCGGAGTACCTGGAACTGCCGCCCGGCCCGCATGGGCTCTTCGACGAGGCGATGGCCTCGGCGATCGTCGACTTCGTGGGTGACGCGCCAAGCGACTCCGCAACCGAGCGCGTGCTGTCCACCGTGCTGTTCACCGACATCGTCGGCTCGACCGAGCGGCTCAGCGCCGAAGGCGACACGCGCTGGCGACATGAACTCGACCTCCATGACCGGATCGTCGACCGCCTGCTCGACAAGTTCGAGGGCCGGCGCGCCAAGCACACCGGTGACGGCGTGTTCGCATTGTTCGACGGCCCGACGAAGGCGGCCCGCTGCGTTCTCGAACTGATCCCCGCCTTGGCGACGCGGGGCATCCGCATCCGCGCCGGTGTGCACATCGGCGAATGCGAGCGGCGGGGTGCGGAATGGAGTGGTACGGCCGTGCACGTCGGCGCCCGCATCGGCGCGATGGCCGGACCGAACGAGGTCCTCGCGAGCCGCACCGTGCGCGATCTGTCGGCGGGCTCGGGTCTCCGCTTCGAAAGCCTCGGCGTGCAGCGACTCAAGGGCATCGCCGAGGACACCGAAGTCTTCCGGGTGACCGGACCGGTGGGTGCACGGTCCTGACTACGGCGGCCCCGCTTCGTGAAGTCGACGCGAATCGGCCGATCTCCCCAATATGGTGTGACCCATGACTCCTGCTCGCCGTGAACCACGCGTCGTTGTACTCGGTGGTGGATCGTGGGGTACCACCGTCGCGTCGATCGCCGCCCGCCGAGCCGAGACCCTGCAATGGGTGCGCTCCGCCGAGACCGCCGAGGACATCAATGAGCGTCACCGCAACCTGCGCTACCTCGGCGACGAAGTCGAGCTGAGCCCGAACCTCAAGGCCACGACCGACTTCGAGCAGGCCGCCGACAGCGCCGACGTGGTGGTGATGGCCGTGCCGTCGCACAGCTTCCGCGACGTGCTGACCGAGCTGGGCGCTTATCTGCGGCCGTGGGTCCCGATCGTGTCGCTGATCAAGGGGCTCGAGCAGGGCACGAGTCTGCGGATGTCGCAAATCGTGGCAGAGGTGATGCCGGGCCATCCCGCCGGTATCCTCGCGGGGCCCAACATCGCGCGGGAGGTCGCGCAGGGATACGCCGCGGCGGCGGTGATGGCGATGCCCGACCAGCAGCTGTCGACGCGGCTGGCGCAGATGTTCCGCACGCAGCGCTTCCGGGTGTACACGACGGACGACGTGCTCGGCGTCGAGATGGCCGGCGCGCTGAAGAACGTGTACGCGATCGCGACCGGAATGGGCTATTCGCTGGGCATCGGCGAGAACACCCGGGCGCTGGTGATCTCGCGGGCGCTGCGGGAGATGACGAAGCTCGGCGTGGCGATGGGCGGGCAGCCCGAGACGTTTCCGGGATTGGCCGGCCTAGGCGACCTGATCGTGACGTGCACGAGTCCGCGCAGTCGCAACCGTCACGTCGGCGAGCAGATCGGGGCGGGCAAGCCGATCGACGAGATTCTGGCGTCAATGGACCAGGTGGCCGAGGGCGTCAAGGCGGCCAGCGTAATCATGGAGCTCGCCGACCGCTACGGCGTGCACATGCCGATCGCGCGGGAGGTCGACGGCGTCATCAATCAAGGCCATACCGTCGAGGACGCATACCGTGGCCTGGCCGCGGAGACTCCCGGTCACGAGATCCACGGCGCAGGCTTCTAGG
>JBLNEK010000200.1:0-2646 GCA_050262635.1 Candidatus Sericytochromatia bacterium
GGCGCGACTGGCTGCGCGCTGCCCGACAATGTCGGGTGCCGGGACCGTGAAGGATCCTGATCACCGTGCCGCTGCGGTACTTACGACCCAGCCCATCACCCCAGCGCCGAGGCCTCGACTCAGAGGCCGGTGGACTACCTTGCGCACTTGCCAGCAGCTAGGACGACGCTGAATAACTCGTCCAACGCTGGTCGTGTCTGACGGCTGCGCGCCGTGTGGCGTGTGATGATGTTGTGGTGCAAGGGATTACGCGGTCGGATCGGGAGTTGTTGGACGCGCAGGCGCTGGTCGGGGAGCTGGTGCCGCCGGGCAGCGTGTTCGCGTTTTTAGCCGAGCACCGCCACGAGTTGTTCCCGGATTCGTTCATCGCGGACCTGTTCTCCTCCTCGACCGGGCGGCCGTCGCTCTCGGCGGATCTGGTGGGGTCGGTGCTGGTGCTCAAGGAACTCTACGACCTGTCCGACCCGCAGACCGCGGACGCGCTGCGCTATGACATCCGCTGGAAGGTGGCGTGCGGGCGGTCGCTGACGCAGACCTCGTTCGACCCGTCCACGCTGGTGTACTGGCGGAAACGGATCGCCGCCTCCGATCGTCGGGACCGGGTGTTCGACGCGGTCGCGCGGGTCGTCGCCGAGACTGGGATGCTGCGCGGCCGTCGCAAGCGGTGCGTGGATTCGACGGTGTTTGATGACGCGGTCGCCACCCAGGACACGGTGACCCAGCTGGTGGCGGCGATGCGTAAGGTGGCGCGGCTGGTGCCCGGCGCGCAATCGGTGATCGAGCGGGTCGCGAGGCTGGACTACTCCAAGCCGGGGAAGCCGGACATCGACTGGGACGACCCGCGGGCCAAGGCGGCCCTGGTGTCGGATCTGGTCACCGACGCGGTGGCGGTGCTGGGCGAGTTGTGCGGCCAGGACGCGCCGCATCGGGAGGAAGCCGCGGCCGACGCGTTGGGGCTGCTGGCGCTGGTCGCCGGGCAGGACGTGGAGCCCGCCGACGGCTCCGATGGCATCGACGGGCGGTGGCGCATCGCGCGGCGGGTGGCGCCGGATCGGGTGATCTCGGTCGTCGATCCCGCGGCGCGGCACACCCGCAAGTCGAAGTCCACCCGGCGCGACGGTTTCCGCGGGCATGTCAGCGCCGAGCCGGAAACCGGGCTGATCACCGACGCCGAGCTGACCAGCGCGGCCGGCGACGCGGGCAGCGACCCGGTGGTCGGGCAACAGATGATTGCACGTGACCGCTTCCACCGCCCCGAGGCCGAGACCGCGCACCCGCACGCGGGCGGCGATGTCGCCCCCGCCGACGAGCCGCAGGCCGATCAGCCCGGCGGCGATGAGGCGCTCGTCGCCGAGCCCGGGTCCAGCGGCGCCGCCGCGGCGGCTGCCGGTGACGGTGGTGAGATCACCACCGCGGGAACCGATTCCGCGCAGGCGACCGCGGTGGCCGGCGACAAGGGCGCGGGCCTGCGGGTGTACGGCGACTCGGCCTACGGCACCGGAGCCGCCCGCGCCGCCTATCGGGACGCCGGTCACCAGACGGTGATCAAGCCCAAGCCGCTGCGTCCGGCCGTGCCCGGCGGGTTCACCCTCGACGATTTCACCGTCGATGAGCCGGCCGGCACGGTCACCTGCCCGGCCGGGCACACCCGGCCGATGAGCCCGAAACTGACGGTGACCTTCGGCGCGTTGTGCGCCGGCTGCCCGCTACGGCAGCGGTGCACCAGCGCCGCGGACGGCCGGTCGATGAGCATCCACCCGCACGAGCAGCTGCTGCGCGCCGCCCGCGCCCAGGCCCGCACCCCGGAATTCAAGCAGGACTACCCGACCCGATCGAGCGTGGAACGGATCATCGCCTGGGTCGCCACCCAGCGCGGGCGCCGCGTCACACTGCGCTACCTGGGCGTCGCCAAAAACCATGCCTGGCTACGCAACCGGGCCGCCGCGATAAACCTGCGCACCCTCGTCAACGCCGGCCTCACCCGCCACGACGGGGCCTGGGCCCTGGCCTGACCGCCGGGGCCGCAGCGGCTCTTGATCGGGACCCAGGCCATGCCCAAACTGGTATCGGCGGGAAGAACGACCACGTTGTCGACCAATCAGGTCTGACCTACTGCCGAAGAAACGGCCTTGTCGGCGTTCTTCCCGCCCCCTGCCGCGAGCGTTGTTCAGACGCCTCCTAGGCGCCCAAGCCGGTGCGATCAGCCTCGGACCCGACCAACTCGGGGCCAAGGATCGGGTCGCCGAGACCGACGGCTCCGTCACAATGTTGCTAACGCGGTCGTAGTCCGACCAACAGCACGTCGTGGATGGTGCGTGCGATTAGATCTTCGTCGAGTGCATCGGTAATGAGGTAGGTCAGGGCGCTGGTTGTGACGGCGCCGAAGAGGGCAATCGCGGCGGCCCTGGTGTTGTCGACGGCGACGAGGGAACCGTCAGCGGCCCCTGCCAGCAGCAGCGTCTCGACGGGCTTGAGGTAGGCGGTGCCGATCATGTCGGCGATGGCAGGCATGCGGCCCGCTCGGCCGAGTTCTCCGATGAGGGCGCGGCAGACGGCGGGCCTCTCGGCTATCAACCGCAGCTGGGCGGCGATGACGTGGCGGAGGCGTTGGGCGCCGCTGCCGTCGGTTCCCGCGATGGTGGTCAC
>JBLNEK010000201.1:0-14581 GCA_050262635.1 Candidatus Sericytochromatia bacterium
ATGGACGAGGTGGAGGCCGCGCTGGACGATGTCAACCTGCGCAGGCTGATCGGGCTGTTCGAGCAGTTGCGGGAGCGTTCGCAGTTGATCGTGATCACCCACCAGAAGCCGACGATGGAGGTTGCCGACGCGCTGTACGGCGTGACGATGCGCGACGACGGCATCACGCAGGTGATCTCGCAGCGGCTGCGCGGACAGGAGCTGGTGTCAGCCAGCAACTGACGCCCCGCCACGAAACCGGAGTTTCGGATGTCCGCTCTCGGACTTTGTGCGCGAAACTCCGGTTTCGGCGTTAGAGAAGGCCGCGCAGCACTGCAAGATTGGTTGCGCCGCAACCGTGTAGGCAGATGCGCAGCTCGTCGATGAACCGCTGCAGCCACTCCAGCGCTGCGGCCGGTGATGCAATCGCCGGCGCCAGCAGCGGCCGCGCCACCGCCACCACGTCGGCACCGAGAGCGATCGCCTTCGCCGCGTCCATCCCGCTGCGGATGCCGCCCGAGGCCACCAGCGGGAGGTCCGGCAGTGCCTCTCGCGCCTCGACTAGGGCCTGCGCGGTCGGCACACCCCAGTCGGCAAGCTCGGGATATCGCAGCTCGCCGTACCGAACGTACTGCTCGACGCGCGACCACGACGTCCCGCCGGCACCGGCGACGTCGAGAGCCGCGATCGGCAGCTCACCGGGCACCCGCAGCAACTCGGCGACCGCGACAGCGCCGAGCCCGTGGCCGACCTCCTTGAGCAGGATCGGATAGCCCAACGCCTCGGCCACGTCGCGCAGGCGGTTCAGCGATCCCGAGAAGTCGGTGTCACCGCCGCTCTGTATCGCCTCCTGTAGTGGATTGGTGTGCACGGCCAGGGCGTCGGCGCCGACCCGGTCGAGCGCTCTGACCAGATCGGGCAGCGCCGATTTGGTCAGCTGCGACAGCCCGATGTTGCCGATCAGCAGCACGTCGGGGGCGACGTCACGGACCAAGAAACTCTTCGCAGCCTGCTCGTTGTCGAGCATGATTCGTTGCGACCCGAGCATCATTCCGATGCCGAGTTGCTGGGCCGCCGTGGCGAGATTGCGGTTGATGGTTCCGGACAGTTCCGCACCGCCCGTCATCGCGCCGACGAGCACCGGCGCGCGCAACTGCTTGCCGAGGAAGTCTGCGGACAGGTCGATCTCGCTGAGGTTGGTCTGCGTTAGCGCGTTGTAGGGCAGCCAAACGCGCTCGAGTTCGGTGGTGACGGTGCCGTTGTCGACGTCCTCGGTGAGGCATACGTCGATGTGCCTGCGCTTGCGTCCGGACATCCCGCCGGGAGTCATCGCCCGGCGCCCTTGGTTGAATGGCCGGGTGGGAGAAGGTCTCTGGATAGCACTGGCTGTCGTCGCTGTTCTGCTCGTCGCCGCGCTGGTGGGTCTGCTGCTGTACCGGCGCCGACGTGTCACTCTGTCACGTTCCGACACTGCCACACAGCTCGACCGCTCCGGCGGCTATACGGCGTCGTCGGGCATCACGTTCACAGAATCGTCAGCGCCGCCGGTTGAGCGCGCTCCGGTGGTCGAGGTGCCTCCGCCGCCGGGGCCCGTCGCCGAGGAGCCGACGGCCCCGGAAGAGCCGGTGGCCCCGGTCGAGGAGATTGCCCCTCCGGAAGGTCGGCTCGAGCGCCTGCGCGGCCGACTGTCGAAATCCCAGAACGCCATCGGCCGCAGCATGCTCGGCCTGCTCGGCGGCGGCGACCTCGACGAAGACTCCTGGCAGGACGTCGAAGACACGCTGCTGGTCGCGGACCTCGGGCCAACCGTCACCGAGTCCGTCGTGGCGGCGCTACGGTCGAAGCTGGCCAGCAGCACCGTGCGCACCGAGGCCGACGCCCGCGCCGTGCTGCGTGAGGTGCTGATCTCCGAGCTGCACCCCGAGCTCGACCGCACCATCAAGGCCCTGCCCCATGAGGACAAGCCCTCGGTGCTGCTGGTGGTCGGGGTCAACGGCACGGGCAAGACGACGACCGTCGGCAAGCTGGCGCGGGTCCTGGTCGCTGACGGCCGGCGCGTGGTGCTCGGCGCTGCCGACACGTTCCGCGCTGCCGCCGCCGACCAGTTGCAGACCTGGGCCGCCCGCGTCGGCGCGCACGTCGTCCGCGGCCCGGAGGGTGCCGATCCGGCTTCCGTCGCATTCGACGCCGTCGACGACGGCATCAAGGAGGGTGCCGACGTGGTCGTCGTCGACACCGCCGGGCGGCTGCACACCAAGAGCGGGCTGATGGATGAGCTCGGCAAGGTCAAGCGCGTCGTCAGCCGTCGTGCCCACGTCGACGAGGTCCTACTGGTGCTCGACGCGACGGTCGGCCAGAACGGGCTGGCGCAGGCCCGGGTCTTCGCCGACGTCGTCGACATCACCGGGGTGGTGCTGACCAAGCTCGACGGGACGGCGAAGGGCGGCATCGTGTTCCGTGTCCAGCAGGAACTCGGGGTGCCGGTCAAGCTCGTCGGGCTCGGCGAAGGTCCCGACGACCTCGCGCCGTTCGAGCCCGGCGCGTTCGTCGACGCGTTGCTCGGCTGACGCGGCGCCCGCTCCCGCACGAGAAGACGCAAAAGCCCCCGACACGCCGAAGGCTAAGGAGATTTTGCGTCTGCTCGCCGGGGGAGTTCACACGAGCGAAACACCGAAGCGTCCTCGCCGAAACAACGACTCAGCATTGTCTGTGACCAGGTCGACGGCCGAACTTCCTGACGGCCGGGCCTTCGGCGAAGGAGGAAACTGCGAGTGGCTGAATTTCCTGCAGTGGGAATACCGGATACAGGTGACACCGCATGGATGCTGGCCAGCTCGGCGCTCGTCTTATTGATGACGCCGGGACTGGCCTTCTTCTATGGCGGCATGGTCCGAGCCAGAGGCGTGCTCAACATGATCATGATGAGCATCAGCGCCATGGGCGTGGTCACGGTGTTGTGGGTGCTGTACGGCTACTCGCTTGCCTTCGGCAACGACGTCGGGAATGTGGTCGGCAACCCGTCGACGTTCTGGGGCCTACACGGCCTCATCGGCGGCAATGCCACTGCTCCTGATGCCAGCGTGGCTGGAGGAGTGCCCATTCCATTGGCGGGCACGATTCCACAGACAGTGTTCGTCGCCTTCCAATTGATGTTCGCGATCATCACTGTCGCACTCGTCTCGGGCGCGGTCGCCGATCGCCTCAAATTCGGCGGCTGGCTTGTGTTCGCGGGCTTGTGGGCGACCCTCGTGTACTTTCCCGTCGCCCACTGGGTATTCGACTTCGACGTGAAAAATGAGGCCGGCGACATCATCCACCACGGCGGCTGGATCGCGAACAAGCTTCAGGCAATCGACTTCGCGGGTGGTACGGCGGTGCATATCAACGCCGGTGCCGCCGGCCTAATGCTCGCAATCATTCTCGGCAGGCGAAGAGGTTGGCCTACGGCGCCGATGCGGCCGCACAATCTGCCGTTCGTCATGCTCGGCGCGGGGCTGCTGTGGTTCGGCTGGTATGGGTTCAACGCCGGATCGGCAGTGTCATCGGGTGGCCTCGCCGGGTCTACGTTCGTTGCCACCACGATCGCCACGGCGGCTGCGATGCTTGCCTGGTTGCTTACCGAGCGTATTCGCGACGGAAAGGCCACATCGTTGGGCGCCGCGTCGGGCATCGTCGCTGGGTTGGTCGCCATCACCCCGTCGTGCTCATCGGTGAACGTCCTCGGCGCCCTTGTGGTCGGTCTGTGTGCCGGCGTATTCTGCGCATTGGCGGTCGGACTCAAATTCAAACTGGGATTTGATGATTCGCTTGATGTCGTGGGTGTTCACCTCGTCGGCGGCCTTGTCGGAACCCTTCTAGTCGGCCTACTACTAGCACCCGAGACAGGCGCCTCAGCGGCGGTGGGTCGAGCTGGCCTGTTCTACGGTGGGGGATGGGATCAGTTGTGGCGTCAGGCCGTGGGCGCTTTCTCGGTTATGGCGTTTTCGGCGATCGGGGCCGCTATCTTGGCGTTGATCGTGAAGTACACCGTCGGCCTGCGAATCGGCGAAGAGGATGAGGTGAATGGTATCGATGAGGCTGAACACGCCGAAACCGCATACGATTTCGCAAGCCTCGGCACAGGTTCTGCTCTAAGCGCGGCTGGCGTCGGTGGTGGTTCGGTCATTGGACGTCACACGGCGGAGGTTTAGGACTCACATGAAACTGATCACTGCGATTGTCAAGCCGTTCACACTCGAGGACGTCAAGACGGGCCTGGAGCAGACCGGCATCCTCGGGATGACGGTCAGCGAGGTGCAGGGCTACGGCCGGCAGAAGGGCCACACGGAGGTCTACCGCGGGGCGGAGTACTCGGTGGACTTCGTGCCGAAGGTGCGTGTGGAAGTCGTCGTCGACGACTCCGCCGTTGACAAGGTGGTGGACGTGATCGTGCAGGCCGCGCGTACCGGCAAGATCGGTGACGGCAAGGTGTGGGTGAGCCCGGTCGAGACTGTCGTGCGGGTGCGCACCGGCGAACGGGGCGCCGACGCGCTGTGACCGGATGAAGCGGCAGGTCCCCGATCCCGCTGCCGAAGCCACTTCGGCAGCGGGATCACCCCGTCCGGCAAAGGATTTGGTGGCCGCGGCCCAGCAGCTGATGAGCAGCTCGCGGCACCTCGACGGGCCCGCGTTGCGTGATGCGCTGCTCGATCTCCACGAGTTCTGGTTGACCACCAAGGCCGTCGAGATCGGGATCACCCCGACGAGCGGGTTCGCGATCGTCGCCACCGGGGGTCTCGGACGCCGGGAGCTCCTGCCGTATTCCGACCTCGACCTGATGCTGCTGCACGACGATATGCCGGCCGAAGCGGTGAGCAGCACCGCCGACCAGTTGTGGTATCCGTTGTGGGACGCCAACATTCGCATCGACCACAGCGTTCGCACCGTGCCCGAGGCGCTCCGTGTAGCGGGTGACGACATCTCTGCGGGCATGGCGATGCTCGAGGCGCGCCACATCGCCGGGGACGCCGAACTGTCGAACTTGCTGGTCGGCGGGGCGCGACGCCAGTGGCGCACCGGTATCCGGTCGAGGTTCGACGAGCTGGCCGAGCACACACACGCCCGTTGGCAGCGCAGCGGCGAGATCGCCCACCGCGCGGAGCCCGATTTGAAGTGCGGGCGGGGCGGGCTGCGCGACGTGCAGCTACTCAACGCGCTGGCGATCGCCCAGCTCGCGGACCACCACGCGAATCGAAACCTCGCCGGTCCCAGCAGTTCTCTTGCCGACGCGCACCTGGCGCTGCTCAACGTGCGCACTGAACTGCACCGCGTGTCCGGGCGCGGCCGCGAGCTGCTGCTCGCCCAGTATGCCGACGAGATCGGTGCCGCGCTGCGCATCGGCGACCGCTTCGACCTGGCCCGCATGTTGTCGGACGCCGCGCGCACGATCAGCTACTACGTCGACTCCGGATTGCGAACGGCCGCAAACGCGTTGCCGCGACGGGGTTTTGCCGCATTCCGCCGCCCGACGCGCCGGCCGCTGGACGAGGGCGTCGTGGAATTCGGCGGCGAGGTGGTGCTGGCGCGCGACGCTCGGCCGGAACGCGACCCTGGGCTGATCCTGCGGGCCGCGGCGGCGTCGGCGACCACGAGTCTTCCGCTGAGCGCGTCCACGCTCGGTCGGCTTTCGGAGTCTGCACCGGAACTGCGCACGCCGTGGCCGCGCGAGGCGCTGCAAGACCTGCTGGTGCTGCTTTCCGCCGGCGCGGCCACCGTCGCGACCGTCGAGGCACTGGACCGAACGGGCCTGTGGGGCAGGCTGTTCCCGGAGTGGGGTGCGGTGCGCGACCTCCCGCCGCGCGACATCGCCCACACTTGGACCGTCGACCGCCACCTGATCGAAACCGTCTATCGGGCAAGCGCTTTCACCACCCGCGTGTCGCGTCCCGATCTGCTCGTGCTCGGCGCACTGCTGCATGACATCGGCAAGGGCCGTGGCGGTGACCACAGCGTCATCGGCGCCGAGCTGGCCACCCAGATCGGCACCCGGCTGGGCCTTTGGCCGTCCGACGTCGAGATCCTGTCGAAGGTCGTCCGCTACCACCTGCTGTTGCCGAGCACCGCGACCCGTCGCGACCTGCAAGACCCAGACACCATCAGCATGGTCGTCGAGGCGCTCGACGGCGACCCGCTGCTGCTGGAGTTGTTGCATACGCTGGCCGAAGCCGACTCGCTGGCCACCGGTCCCGGAGTGTGGGGCGACTGGAAGGCGCTGTTGATCGGCGACCTGGTGCGGCGGTGCCGGACCGTCATGGCGGGAGAGCCTTTACCGCATGCGGATCCGATTGAGCCACAGTATCTTTCGATGGCCGACGACGACGTGCACGTGGAGCTGGGGCCCGGCGACGGCGCGCACATCTACCGCGTGACGATGGTGGCGCCGGACCGCAGGGGATTGCTGTCGAAGGCCGCGGGGGTGCTGGCGCTGAACTCGCTGCGCGTGCACTCGGCATCGGTGAACAGCCACGAGGGCTCGGCGATCAACACGTTCGTCGTCTCACCGCACTTCGGCTCGCCGCCTGCCTCGGAGTTGCTACGTCAACAACTCATTCAGGCACTTGACGGCGATCTGGACGTCATCGCGGTCCTGGAGCAGCGCCACCTCGAAGCCGGCCGGCACGGCTCCCGCCGCGCGGGCGAGGTCCTCGCCACGGTGCCGGCGAACCAGGTGCCCGCGCCCCCGCGGGTTCTGTGGCGCGACGGCAGCAGTTCAAAGCAGCTGCTCGTCGAGATCCGCTCTGCTGATCGCGCCGGGCTGCTGGCGGTGCTGACGAGCGTGTTCGAGAAGGCCGGCGTCGACATCGTGTGGGCCAAGGTGACCACGCTGGGATCGTCGGTGGACGACGTGTTTTGCGTGGTTCCGCCATCACCGGGGGAGGACGACGTCGAGCGGCTGCGGGAGTCGCTTCAGCGCGAGCTGCTGTCGGTACTGCCTGCGCCGCCACAGAAGCCCGCTGCGCACGCCAGCTAGGCTTGCCGACGTGTTCGAAACCCTGTCAGACCGGTTGACCGGTGCGCTGCAGAACCTGCGCGGCAAAGGCCGGTTGTCCGACGCCGACATCGACGCCACCACCCGTGAAATCCGGCTCGCGCTGCTCGAGGCCGACGTTTCGCTGCCGGTGGTTCGCGCGTTCGTCGCCCGCGTCAAGGAGCGGGCCAAGGGCGCCGAGGTCAGCGCGGCGCTGAACCCGGCGCAGCAAGTCGTCAAGATCGTCAACGAGGAACTCATCGGGATTCTCGGCGGCGAAACGCGCAAGCTGACGTTCGCCAAGACACCGCCGACCGTGATCATGCTGGCCGGCCTGCAGGGCTCCGGCAAGACGACACTGGCCGGCAAGCTCGCGAAATGGCTTAAAGGACAAGGGCATACACCGTTGCTGGTGGCGGCGGACCTGCAGCGTCCGGGCGCGGTCAACCAGCTCAAGATCGTCGGCGAGCGGGCCGGCGTCGCGGTGTTCGCACCCCACCCGGGCACGTCGGCGGAGGGCTCCGCCGAAGCCGGCCCCGGCGACCCGGTCGCGGTCTCGGCGGCCGGGCTGGCGGAGGCCAAGGCCAAGTACTTCGACGTGGTGATCGTCGACACCGCCGGCCGGTTGGGCATCGACGAGGAGTTGATGGCCCAGGCCGCGGCGATTCGTGCCGCCGTCGACCCGGACGAGGTGCTGTTCGTGCTCGACGCGATGGTCGGCCAGGATGCGGTGGCCACCGCCGAGGCGTTCCGCGAGGGAGTCGGGTTCACCGGCGTGGTGCTGACCAAGCTCGACGGCGACGCCCGCGGCGGCGCGGCCCTGTCGGTCCGCGAGGTCACCGGCGAGCCGATCCTGTTCGCGTCCACCGGTGAGAAGCTCGACGACTTCGACGTCTTCCACCCCGACCGCATGGCCGGCCGGATCCTCGGCATGGGCGACGTGCTGTCGCTGATCGAGCAGGCCGAGCAGGTCTTCGACGCCCAGCAGGCCGAAGCGGCGGCCGCCAAGATCGGCAGCGGCGAGCTCACTCTCGAGGACTTCCTCGAACAGATGCTGACGATCCGCAAGATGGGCCCGATCGGCAACCTGCTGGGCATGCTGCCCGGCGCGGGCCAGATGAAAGAGGCCATCGCCGCCGTCGACGACAAGCAGCTTGACCGGGTGCAGGCGATCATCCGCGGCATGACCCCGCAGGAGCGGGCGGACCCGAAGATCATCAACGCGTCGCGACGCCTGCGGATCGCCAACGGCTCGGGCGTGACGGTGTCGGAAGTCAACCAGCTCGTCGACCGCTTCTTCGAAGCCCGCAAGATGATGTCGCAGATGGCCGGGCAGATGGGCATGCCCGGTTTCGGCCGCAAGAGCTCGCGAAAAGCCAAGGGCGGCAAGGGGAAGAAAGGGAAGAAGGGCACCCAGAAAGGAAGGGGCCCCACGCCGCCGAAGGTGCGCAGCCCGCTGGGCGCGCCGGGCGGTTTCCCGGACCTGTCGCAGATGCCGCCGGGTCTGGACGAATTGCCCCCTGCGCTGGCGGATTTCGACTTGTCGAAGCTGAAGTTCCCGAAGAACGGGCGATGAGCGCTCGCGCGAAGAGCATCTAGCTTCGTGCGGCTGCACGTGCGGGGCCGGGGCTTGCCCGACGGCGAACCGGTCGAGTGGTGGATATCGGACGGCGTGCTGGGTGTCGAGCCGATAGCCGACGCCGACACCGTGTTCGACGGCGGCTGGATCCTGCCCGGGCTCGTCGACGCCCATTGTCACGTCGGGATCGGCGAACACGGGCCCGTCGGCGACCTCGACGAGGCGATCAGCCAGGCCGAGACCGAACGAGACGTCGGTGCGCTGCTCTTGCGCGACTGCGGGTCTCCGATCGACACCCGCAGCCTCGACGACCACGACGACCTGCCGCGCATCATCCGCGCGGGCCGCCACCTGGCCCGGCCCAAGCGCTACACGCGCGGCTTGCCCATCGATGTCGAAGACGAGTCGCAACTGCCAGAAGCCGTTGTGGCACAAGCGCGTCGGGGTGACGGCTGGGTCAAGCTGGTCGGCGACTGGATCGACCGCGAGGTCGGCGACCTGGCGCCGGTGTGGTCGGACGACGTGCTCAAGCAGGCGGTCGACGCCGCGCATGCGCACGGTGCGCGGGTGACCGCGCACGTGTTCGGCGAGGACGCGCTGCCCGGGTTGATCCGCGCCGGCATTGACTGCATCGAGCACGGCACAGGGATCCTCGACGATGTCATCGACCTGATGGTCGACAGCGGCACCGTGCTGGTGCCGACGCTGATCAACATCGACAACTTCCCGGGCATCGCCGACGGGGCGTCGAAGTACCCCACCTACGCCGCGCACATGCGGGCGCTGTATGCGACGAGTCGGCAGCGGGTCGCAGCCGCGCGCGAGGCCGGCGTGCCCGTCTATGCGGGCACCGATGCGGGCTCGATGATCGCCCACGGCCGCATCGCCGACGAGGTGGACGCGCTCAAGGGAGTGGGGATGAGCCCGACCGACGCGCTGGGTGCGGCGTGCTGGGACGCGCGCCGGTGGCTGGGCCGGCCCGGGCTCGAGCACGGCGCGTCAGCGGATTTGATCTGCTACGCCGAGGATCCGCGTACCGGCGCGGCTGTTCTGAACCGGCCGGACGTGGTGATCCTGCGCGGCCTGGTGGTCTAGAGCGCGCCCACGGTGGTGCTGGATGGCTGGGCGAATCCCCAGTTCAGCAGTGCGACAGCCTGGTCCCAGTTGGTCGGTTTGCCGGGCGTATCCAGGCCGAACATCGTCGCGACGACGAGTCGCCGGTTGCCGTGCTGTGCCGCCCCGACGAACGTCTTGCGAGCGATGTTGGTGTAGCCGGTCTTGCCTCCCAGTGCCCCCGGATAGCGCTTGAGCAATTCGTTCTGGTTGACCAGCACGGTGTCTCCGGTTTTCGTCGGGAAGACAGTGGACGGCATTGCGGTGATCTGGGCGAACACCGGATTGGCCATGGCCGCGCGGAAGATCACCGCGAGGTCGTGCGGCGATGTCCACATCGGCATCCCCGGCCCGTCCAACCCGGACGGGCTCGCGGCGTTCGTGCCGTAGGCGCCGATCAGGGCGGCCATCGCGTTCATCTTCGCCACCGCCTGCTCCTGGCCGCCGAGCCCGCTGGCCAGTGTGTTCGCAACGTCGTTGCCGGACACCAGCAGCAGGGCGGGCAGCAGCTGGCGCACCGTGTACGTCTTGCCGGGCACCACGCCGGCGCAATTGCACTCCACCTGGGTGTCGGCCACGCTCGCTGTGATCGTCTGATCCAGGTTCAGCTCGTTCAGCACGGTCAGGGCGAGGAGCACCTTGATGGTGCTCGCCGGCGCGTACTGCCCGTATTCGTTGCGTCCCGCCAAGATCTGGCCGGTGTCCATGTCAGCGACGATCCACGCCGGCGCCGGGCCGTCGGGAACTGCCACAGAACTGACCGGCGCGATGTCGGGATCGGCCGAAGCCGCGGGCGCCTGCACATCGAAAAGGGCGACGGCGGTGATCGCTAAGATCGTCAGGAGCCTCCCCGCCGATGGGCGCCTGCGCGAAGAGCGATTAGTCATGGCGGCTGAGCTTATCGTGTTCAATCAGGCGAATGTTGAGCTTGCAGGAGATCTCGGACCGGCTGGAAATCCAGCAACTGTTGATCGACTATTCGACGGCCATCGACCAGCGCCGGTTCGACGACCTGGACCGCGTCTTCACCGCTGATGCGCACATCGACTACAGCGCGTTCGGCGGCATCGTCGGCACGTATCCTGAGGTCAAGGCCTGGCTCGCGGAGGTGCTGCCCAACTTTCCGGTGTACGCGCACATGCTCGGCAACGTCGACATCCGGATCGACGGCGACACGGCGTCGTCGCGAACGATCTGCTTCAACCCGATGGTGTTTGCCGGGGAGAAGAAGCAGGTGATGTTCTGCGGGCTGTGGTACGTCGACGAGTTCGTCCGCACGCCCGAGGGCTGGCGGATGACGCGGCGGGTCGAGGAGAAGTGCTTCGACACGATCGTCTGAGCCCGCCGAATCTGCGTATTCGTACGGGAGCGCAGCGTGTCGCGGACGAAACCGCAGATTCGTTAGCGTCGTGGTTCAATCGGCGCGATTTCGTTCGCTGACCGGCGTTCTGGCACAATGGTCGGCTGGTCAGACCCACGCGAGGCAAAACCGGATCCGCGCAGCCGCACGGCATCGCTGAATTGCCGCGTGACACCTACAGGAGTTCCACTATGGCTGTGAAGATCAAGCTCACCCGGCTTGGCAAGATCCGCAATCCCCAGTACCGCATCGCCGTCGCGGACGCGCGCACCCGCCGCGACGGGCGCGCCATCGAGATCATCGGCCGGTATCACCCCAAGGAAGAGCCGAGCCTGATCGAGATCAACTCGGAGCGCGCGCAGTACTGGTTGTCCGTGGGCGCGCAGCCCACCGAGCCGGTTCTCAAGCTGCTGAAGATCACCGGTGACTGGCAGAAGTTCAAGGGCCTGCCCGGCGCCGAGGGCACACTGAAGGTGGCCCCGCCGAAGCCGAGCAAGCTCGAGCTGTTCAATGCCGCGCTGGCCGAGGCCGAGGGCGGCCCGAGCGCCGAGGCGACGACCCCGAAGAAGAAGGCCGGAGCCGCAAAGGCGGCGACATCAGGCACCGCGAAGAGGGCGCCCGCCAAGAAGTCCGAGGCGACGGCACAGACGCCCGAGGCGCCTGCCGAGGCGCCTGCCGAGACGCCTGCCGAGACTGAGCCGACGGCTGAGCCTGCCCCCGAAGCCGAGAGCACCGAGAGCTGAGCCGGCGATGAGCTCGGTCGTGGTCGATGCCGTCGAGCATCTGGTGCGCGGCATCGTCGACAATCCCGACGACGTCCGCGTCGACATGGTGACCAACCGTCGCGGACGCACCGTCGAGGTGCATGTGCATCCCGACGACCTCGGCAAGGTCATCGGCCGTGGCGGCCGGACCGCGACCGCGTTGCGCACGCTGGTCGCCGGCATCGGCGGCCGCGGAATCCGCGTCGACGTGGTGGACACCGACCAGTAGTTCCGTGGAGCTGGTCGTCGGGAGGGTGGTTAAGGCCCACGGCGTGACCGGTGAGCTGGTCGTCGAGGTGCGCACCGACGATCCAGACCGTCGCTTCGCGGTCGGTGCCACGCTGCGCGGCCGCGCGCCGAAGAGCGCGGCAGCACGCGTCTACACCCTCGAGTCGGTCCGCCACCACGGCGGGCGGCTGCTGGTTCGCCTGGCCGGGGTCGACGACCGCGACGCGGCCGACGCCATGCGCGGCACCGTGTTCGTCATCGAGTCGCACGAGCTGCCACCGATCGAGGACCCCGACGAGTTCTACGACCACCAGCTCGAAGGCCTGGCCGTCCGCACCGTCGACGGTCGCGGCGTCGGAAAGGTCACCGAGGTGCTGCACACCGCAGCAGGCGAACTGCTCGCCGTCCGCCGCGATGACGGCGGCGAGGTGCTCGTGCCGTTCGTCACCG
The DNA here is from genome assembly GCA_050262635.1 of Candidatus Sericytochromatia bacterium. GTDB lineage: Bacteria > Actinomycetota > Actinomycetes > Mycobacteriales > Mycobacteriaceae > Mycobacterium. The sequence continues at coordinate 12,480 of JBLNEK010000201.1, forward strand.
CCATCGTCACGTCGGTGTCGTTGACGGACAACCTCATTCAGATCGATCCCCCCGAGGGTCTCTTGGAGTTGACATAGCCGTGCGAATCGACGTCGTCACGATATTTCCGCAGTATCTTGACCCGCTGCGGCAATCGTTGCCGGGCAAGGCAATCGAAGCCGGGATCGTGGACATGCACGTGCACGACCTGCGGCGCTGGACGCACGACGTGCACCGGTCAGTCGACGACACCCCGTACGGAGGTGGACCCGGGATGGTGATGACGGCACCGGTGTGGGGTGAGGCGCTCGACGAAATCTGTTCGTCGGAAACACTTTTGGTGGTGCCTACGCCGGCGGGTGTGCAGTTCAAGCAAGCCGCGGCAGTGCGGTGGAGCGCGGAATCGCATCTGGTATTCGCATGCGGGCGCTACGAGGGGATCGACCAGCGCGTGATCGACGACGCCGCCCGGCGGATGCGCGTCGAGGAGGTGTCGATCGGCGACTACGTGCTGCCCGGCGGCGAGTCGGCTGCGCTCGTCATGATCGAGGCGACCGTCCGGCTGCTGCCGCAGGTGCTGGGCAATCCCGAGTCGCATCAACAGGATTCGTACTCCGACGGGCTGCTCGAAGGACCGAGTTACACCCGCCCGCCGAGTTGGCGCGGCCTCGACGTGCCGGAGGTCCTGCTGTCCGGCGACCACGCGCGGATCGCGGCGTGGCGCCGTGAGATGTCACTGCGGCGAACGCAACAACGTCGCCCCGACCTTCTGGACTAGCAGCTCAGATGCGTCCGTTGGGAAACATCGTCTTGACGGCTTGCGTGATGGTATTGCGCGCGGTGAGGTCGTCGGTGGGTTGCAGCGAGCCGATGGCCATCACGAAGCGACGGTACGGGCCGATCGCGCCGGTGGACATGTGCATCCAGTTGCCGCCGTTCCAGCAGCACATCCAGCCCTGCTTGACTGCGATAGGGCTGGCATAGACGCCGTCAGGAATGCCGAACCGCTGCGAGTAGCCGTCGACACCCACCGGCGTCGACTGCGCGAGGTTGGACAGGATGATCTCGGCCCGGTCGGCCGGCAGGCCTCCGCTGCCGTCGAGCAACATGTCGTAGTAACGCACGAGGTCGCGCGTCGTGCTCAGCGTGTTGCACCAGCGCCCGTCGTACGGGGCCGTCGTGCCCGTCAACCCATACCGCTGGGAGACGCGCGTGATGATGTCATTGCCCCCGCTGCGGCTCCAGAAGTCCTCGGCGGCCGTGTCGTCAGACGACCGCAGCATGACTTCCAGCGCCAAGCGGTCGGCGGGAGACAGCTGAGTCTGCCCGCGAGATTCCTGCAGCAGCAGGTCATCGGCGATGAACAGCTTGGCCACGGAGGCGATGGGGAACGGCGAATCGTCGCCGTTGGACACCGTCTGGCCGGTGAGCCGGTCCATCACCGTGACGGAGATCTCCGCGCCGCTCTCGGCCGCTTGCAGAGTGGCTTGCTGTATGCGCGACTGAACGCCGTCGAAAGCCGCCCCCAGGGCCGGCGCGGGAGGGCCGAGGGGCCGCTCGGCGCCCATTGGGGCGACGTTGTTCTCCCGGGGGAATCGCGCCGCGTCGTGTTCTCCGGCGACACACGCGCCGACGAGCACAGCCGACACCAGGACCGCGACCGCCGCCCTGAGTGCTGACCGCGGCCGTCGCATGCTTCTCCTCAATCGTTTTGGGGGTGAAAAACGGTCCGACCGCACCGCCGTCCGCTCTATGGCTAGCCTAACGGCAGTCGCGGCTTTGCGGGCGGTTAGCGCACGCCGGCGCGGTGTGTCACATCGCTCGGCGCGGCACCGATTTTTCTGCCTGAGGGCCGATCTGGCACAATTGACCAGTTGTCTGCGTGGGCTGCCGCCCAACCCGAAACGCAGATGTCAAGAGGTCAGAACCCGACGGCTGCGGACTGCGTCGCTCACGACGCGATAAGCCGCTGCCGCTACCGCGAGGAAGATTTTCGCTATGAACACGCTGGACTTCGTCGACCAGGCTTCGCTGCGCGACGACATCCCGGCCTTCAACCCCGGCGACACCGTCAACGTGCACGTCAAGGTCATCGAGGGCTCCAAGGAACGCATCCAGGTGTT
>JBLNEK010000202.1:0-33050 GCA_050262635.1 Candidatus Sericytochromatia bacterium
AACTCACACAACAACGACACCGACACACCTAATTCACTGGCTACGAGAAACCGGCATGAGCAACCGCCGATCCCAGCTCAACAACCAATTCCGCCTACCTCACCGGCGTAACTTCGGCTTAGACGTCCGTCGAGAACCGGATCCCGCCGTCGGGGATCGTCACGCCCGGCCACACCCGGGCGCCGCGCAGCAGCTCGCATCGCGCTCCGATGTGCGCGCCGTCGCCAATCACCCCATCGCGGATCAGCGCACGCGGCCCGATCCGCGCGCCGAACCCGATGATCGACCGCTCGATCACCGAGCCCGCCTCCACCCGCGCGCCGTCGAAGATCACCGCGCCGTCCAGCCGCGCACCCGGGCCGATCTCCGCGCCGCGGCCAACCACCGTCCCACCGATCAGCAGCGCGCCCGGCGCCACCGCGGCACCGTCGTGCACAAGCTTCTCGCCGCTGTGCCCGCCGAGCGCCGGTGACGGGGCGATGCCGCGCACCAGGTCGGCTGAGCCGCGAACGAAGTCCTCGGGCGTGCCCATGTCACGCCAGTAGGTGGCGTCCACGTATGCACATACCCGGAGCCCTTCGGACAGCATGGCCGGAAACACCTCACGCTCCACCGACACTGGGCGCCCCGTGGGGATCCGGTCGATCGCCGGGCGGCGAAACACGTAGCAGCCGGCGTTGATCTGGTCGGTCGGCGGGTCCTGAGTCTTCTCCAGAAAGGCCGTCACCCGGCCCTCGTCGTCGGTGGGCACGCAGCCGAACGCGCGGGGGTCGCCGACCCGCACCAGATGCAGTGTCACCTCGGCGCCGAGTCGCCTGTGCGTGTCGAGCAAGGCGGTCAGGTCCGCCCCGGACAGCACATCACCGTTGAACACCAGCGCGGTGTCGTAGCGCAGCTTGTCGGCAACGTTGGCGATCGCGCCTCCGGTGCCCAGCGGCTCGGTCTCGGTGACGTAGTCGATCTGCAGACCGAGCTTGCTGCCGTCGCCGAACTCCGACTCGAACACCCCTGCCTTGTAAGACGTGCCAAGCACCACGTGCTCGATCCCGGCCGCGGCGATCCGTGACAACAGGTGCGTCAGGAAGGGCAGCCCGGCGGTCGGCAGCATCGGTTTGGGCGCCGACAGTGTCAGAGGGCGCAGCCGGGTGCCCTGCCCACCGACCAGGATGACGGCGTCGACATGGGCCGGGTCGATATCGGTGTCCGTCACCTCAGTCCTTTCGCCAGCCTGCGAGCCCTCCGCTCCTCGCGCCGCACCGTAAGCACCGACCGCAGCGCCAGCGCGGCCCGCATCGCCCACCGCAGCGGTGCCTGCCACCACCGGGGGTGGCGGTCGGCAAGGTAAATGTAGGTGCTCACGTGGTGGGCCGTCAGATATCGAGCAGGATCGCGGCCGGCGGCATGGCCCTTGTCGTGCAGGATTTCCGCGGACGGGACGTAGACGTTCTGCCAGTCGGCCCGGCCCATCCGGTCACCGAGGTCGACGTCTTCCATGTACATGAAGTAGCGCTCGTCGAAGCCGTTCACCTCGTCGAACGCGGCCTTGCGCACCAGCAGGCACGACCCCGACAGCCAGCCCACCGGGCGCTCCGTCGGCGCCAGCCGGTCCTGCCGGTAGGCCGCCGTCCACGGATTGTTCTTCCAGAACGGGCCGACGACCGCGTGCAGGCCGCCGCGGATCAGGCTCGGCAGGTGGCGCGCGGAGGGGTACACCGAACCGTCGGGCTCACGGATCAGAGGTCCCAGCGTGCCGGCGCGGGGCCATCGGCCGGCCGCCTCCAGCAGCAGGTCGATGCTGGCCGGCCCCCACTGGACGTCTGGGTTCGCGACGATGAAAAAGTCTGCCTCCGAACCCAATTCGGCCACCGCACGGTTGACAGCTGCGCCGTAGCCGATGTTGCCGCCGGTGCGCAGCAGCCTGGTGTTCGAATATTCGGCCAGCGCGGCCTCCGGGCTGCCGTCAGTGGAGCCGTTGTCGGCCATCACGACGCTCACCGGCCGGTCAGTGGCATGCGACAACGTCGCCATGAAGCGGTGCAGGTGCGACCCGGGTGAGTACGTCACCGTCACGACGGTCAGCTCGTCACTCACGCGTCGAGGGTAGCGGGCCGGACCGCGCTGACTGTGCGTCCAGGCGCAAACCCCGAGCGACCGACGCCGGCGGCGCAGAGGAAACGGCCTCTAGGCCGCTTCGTGCAGCGCCGCGGCCAGTGCGTCGCGCCACCCCCGCAGCGGTGTGAGGCCGGCCGCGGCGGACAACCGCGGCGAGAGCGCGCTGTACGGGGGCCTTGGTGCGGGGCGCGGATACCGGTCGGTGGCCACCGGACGGACCCGGTCTGGGTCGGCGCCGACGAACTCGAACACCGCCCTGGCCTGCTCCCACCGGCTGACCGCACCCACGTTGGCGGCATGCAGCAACGGCGCGGTGATGCCGCCCGAAACGATCTGCAGCAATGCGCCGACGAGGTCGGCGACGAAGGTGGGAGAGCCGACCTGGTCGGCGACCACCTCGATCGGGCCGTCGCCGGCCGCCCGCTTGGCGATCGCGGCGACGAAATCTTTGCCGACGCCCGTATACACCCACGCCGTGCGCACGACCTGCGCGTCGGGCAGTTCGGCGTGCACGGCACGCTCGCCGGCGAGCTTGCTCTTGCCGTACACCGACAGCGGGTCGGGCTTGTCGTCGATGTCATACGGCCGGGGTTCGCCGACGAAGTGGCCGCTGAACACGTAGTCCGTTGAGATGTGGATCAGCCGGGCGCCGGCGCGCGCGCAGGTCCGCGCGACATTGCCCGCACCGAGGGCATTCAGCGCATTGGCCGCGTCCGGGTCCGATTCCGCGTCGTCCACCGCCGTGTAGGCCCCGCAGTTGACCACCATGTCGCCCGCTTCGACGATTCCCTCACCCGCGGCAGGGTCCGTGATGTCCCACTCGGCCGACCCGAGCGCGACCACGTCGTAACCGAGGCGTGCGGCCTCGGCGCTCAACCGGCGGCCCACCTGACCCCTGCCGCCAGTGATAACGATTCGGTCCCCCATAGTTTGCGAGTCTGGCACGCCGGGCCTCGGCTACGGCGATCTGGGCGGTTTCGCCAGTAGCCTGGGCGCAGCTACCGAAACTGAATGGGGTCTTTTCGTGCCTGCTGTGCCCGTCGCCGGCCCAGCCGCTCGCACGCGGCGTGGCGTGCGCGTGATCTCCACGTTGGTGGCGGTTGCGATCGTGCTGGCCACCGGGCTCGCCTGGAGCAGGGTCCGTTCGCTGGAGGACGGCATCCTGCACATCAGCTCGCCCCTGCTGGGGTCGGGCGGCGAGGACGGCGCCATCGACATCCTGCTGGTGGGCATGGACAGCCGCACCGATGCTCACGGCAACCCTCTCAGCGAAGAGGAGCTCGCCGACCTGCATGCCGGCGACGACGTTTCCACCAACACCGACACGATCATCCTCGTGCGCATCCCGAACAACGGGAAGTCCGCGACCGCCATCTCGATTCCCCGCGACTCCTACGTGCAAGCGCCCGGCCTGGGCAAGACCAAGATCAACGGCGTCTACGGGCAGACCAGAGAGGCCAAGCGCATGCAGCTCGTGGAGGCGGGTGTCGCCGACGCCCGGGCCGACGCGCAGTCCACCGAGGCCGGCCGGGAGGCGCTGATCAAGACGGTCGCGGACCTGACCGGCGTCACCGTCGACCACTACGCCGAGATCGGGCTGTTGGGCTTCGCGTTGATCACCGCCGCCATCGGCGGCGTAGACGTGTGCCTGAAAGAGGCGGTCTACGAACCGCTTTCGGGCGCCGACTTCCCGGCCGGCTGGCAGCGGCTGGACGGCCCGCAGGCCCTGAGCTTCGTGCGCCAGCGCCACGACCTGCCGCGCGGCGACCTCGACCGGGTGGTGCGCCAGCAGGTGGTAATGGCATCCCTTGCACACCAAGTGATTTCGGGCAAGACGTTGTCCAGCCCGGCCGCGCTGAACCGGCTGCAAGATGCGATCCAGCGGTCCGTGGTGCTCTCCGACGGCTGGGACATCATGGATTTCATCAAGGAGCTGCAGAAGCTCGCGGCCGGCAACGTGGCGTTCGCGACGATACCGGTGCTCGACGAGTCGGGCTGGAGCGACGACGGGATGCAGAGCGTGGTGCGGGTGGACGCCACGCAGGTGCAGGAGTGGGTGAAGGGCCTGCTCGACGAACAGGAGGAAGGCAACACCGAGGAGCTCGCGTACTCGCCGGCCAAGACCACGGTCGAGGTGGTCAACGACAGCGACATCAACGGTCTGGCCGCCTCGGTCTCTGCGGTGCTGACCAATAAGGGGTTCAACCCCGGGCCGATCGGCAACCACGAAGGCGGTCACGTCTCCGGTAGCCAGGTGCAGGCGGTCAAGGCCGACGACCTCGGCGCCCAGGCCGTCGCCAAGCAACTGGGCGGGCTGCCGGTGGTCGTCAACGCGTCGGTACGGCCGGGCACGGTCCGCGTCGTCGTCACGGCCGACTACACCGGTCCGGGTTCGGGTTTGGACGGCAGCGATCCCACCCAGGCCACCATGGATCCCGCCGCCGGTACGGCCAGCGACTCAGGGAATTCGGAGACGCCGCCCCCGTCGCCGATCATCACCGCCGGCTCCAACGATCCTCAGTGCGTCAACTGAGCGGGTGACCAATCTCGCTGCAGCAGTGCTCAATCCGTTGCTGCGGGCCGATGCATCCAAGCCGCGCATCACCTATTACGACGACGCCAGCGGCGAGCGCATCGAGTTGTCGACGGTGACGTTCGCGAACTGGGCGGCCAAGAGCGGCAACCTGTTGCGCGACGAGCTCGGCGCCGGTCCGGGTAGCCGGGTGGCGCTGCTGTTGCCGACCCACTGGCAGACCGCGGCGGTGGTGTTCGGCGTGTGGTGGATCGGCGCGGAGGTGGTGATCGGCGGCGGCGAGGCGGACGTGGTGATGTGCACGGCCGGGCGGCTGGCCGACGCCGACGCCGACGAAGTGGTGGCGCTGTCGCTGGACCCGTTCGGCACGCCGGTCGACGGCCTGCCCGCCGGGGTCACCGACTATGCGACGGCGGTACGGGTGCAAGCCGATCAGATCGTCGCCGAACACTCGCCGGGGCCCGTGCTCACGGGGCGCTCGGCTGACGACGTGCTCGTCGCAAGCACGGATTCTGCTGCTGCACAGGGAATTTCGGCTTCCGATCGGGTGTTGTCGACGAGGGACTGGGACAGCGACACGGCGCTGATCGACGGCCTGGTGGCGGTGTTCGCGGTCGGAGCGTCGCTGGTGCAGGTGGCGCACCCGGATCCGTCGGCGATGGAGCGGCACCGCGCCACCGAGAACGTCACCGTCATGCTGTGCCGAGACTACGGAAAATGACGAAAATCGGCCTAAATCCGTCAACAACCGTAGTCTCGGCGAACGGCGACTCGCCGAGACTACGGAAAATGACGAAATCCGCCGAAATCAATCAACTACCGTAGTTTCGGCGCGGGCCGGTGCGACCCTGTGGAGATGCTGGATCGCCGGCGCTTCCTGATTCTCTCCGCGGTGGGGATGGCGGCGGCGTGCTCGCGGTCCGGCAGCCCCACGCCGAGGACAGAGGTCGCGCTGACGGCAAGTCAGGCGGAACTGGACGTCAGCGGTCTGCGTTGGCAGACATGGGCGTACGACGGACGCCTGCCGGGCAGGGAGATCCGGCTGCGCAAGGGCGAGAATCTGCGCGTCGAGGTGACCAACAACCTGCCCGCCGACACCAGCGTGCATTGGCACGGGCTCGCGATCCCGAATCCGATGGACGGCGTGCCGCCCCTCACCCAGCGGGCGATCGCGCCCGGCCAACGGTTCACCTACGAGTTCGTCGCACCCGACAGCGGGACCTATTGGTATCACTCACACGTCGGCACGCAACTCGACCGCGCGCTGTACGGGCCGTTGATCATCGAAGACCCCGACGAGCGTGCCGACTACGACGACGAGTTGGTACTCGTCCTCGACGACTGGCTCGACGGCACCGGAACCAACCCCGACAAGACGTTCGAGCAACTCAAGACGACGGGCATGCCGAGCATGGGCCCGATGGGCGGCGATGCGGGCGTCACGCCGACGGCGCCGCTCGGTGACGACGGCGGCGACGTCACCTATCCCTACTACCTCGTCAACGGACGCATCCCCAACGATCCGCAGATCGTCGATTACCGTGCCGGACAACGGGTTCGCCTTCGGATCATCAACGCCGGCTCCGACACCGCGTTCCGGGTGGGTGTGCCGAACACGAAGCTGACCGTCACCCACACCGACGGCTACCCCGTCGTGCCGCAGGAAACCGACTCGGTGGTTCTCGGCATGGGCGAGCGCGTCGACGCGACGATCACGGTGAACTCCTCCGTACCGGTGATCGCGGCCGCCGAGCGCAAGGACGGGAATGCACGGCTCGACATGCGCGTCGCCGGCAAGCCGAACACCGTCGACGTCGAGCGGTTCGTCGCCGCGCTGCGCGCCACGGCGCCGCTCGACACTGCGAAGCTGACGGCAATACCCGAAGTCCGGTTGCCGCAGCGCAATCCGGATCAGACGATCGACCTGCGGCTGGGCGGGCCGGTGACGCCCTACACGTGGACGATCAACGGCAAGGTGTACAACCCACCGAACGAGGGCCTACCCGTCAAGCGCGGCCAGCGCGTGCAGATCCGCTACATCAACGAGTCGAAGATGTTCCATCCCATGCACCTGCACGGGCACACCTTCCAAGTGATGGACAACGGCAAGCCGCTGGCACGCAAAGACACCGTGCTTGTCCCGCCGCTGACCACCGTGGACACCGTGTTCGACTCCGACAATCCCGGCAAGTGGATCGACCACTGCCACAACACGTACCACCTCGAGTCGGGCATGGCGGTGTTCCTGTACTACACCTAGCTATTTCTTCAGCAGGGCGCGGGCCATCACCACGCGCTGAATCTGGTTGGTGCCCTCGTAGATCTGCGTGATCTTGGCGTCGCGCATCATCCGCTCCACCGGGAAGTCCTCGGTGTATCCGGCGCCGCCGAACAGCTGCACCGCATCGGTGGTGACCTCCATCGCCACGTCGGAGGCAAAGCACTTCGACGCCGACGAGATGAATCCCAGTGCCGGCTCCCCGCGTTCGGCCCGCGCCGCCGCGGTGTAGACCATCAGCCTGGCGGCCTCGACCTTCATCGCCATGTCCGCCAGCATGAACTGAATGCCTTGGAACTCGCTGATCCGCTTGTGAAACTGCTTGCGCTCCTTGGTGTATGCGATCGCCGCGTCCAGCGCGCCCTGCGCGATGCCCACAGCCTGCGCACCGATCGTCGGGCGGGTGTGGTCGAGTGTCGCCAACGCGGTCTTGAACCCGGTACCCGGCTTGCCGATGATCCGGTCGCCGGGAATGCGGCAGTTCTCGAAGTACAGCTCCGTAGTGGGGGAGCCCTTGATGCCGAGCTTGCGTTCCTTCGGCCCGACCGAGAAGCCTTCGTCGTCCTTGTGCACCATGAACGCCGAGATGCCGTTGGCGCCCTTGTCCGGGTCCGTCGACGCCATCACCGTGTACCAGGTCGACTTGCCACCGTTGGTGATCCACGCCTTGCTGCCGTTGAGAATCCAGGAGTCGCCGTCCGCCCGCGCCCGGGTGCGCATCGCGGCCGCGTCGCTTCCGGACTCACGCTCGGACAGCGCATACGACGCCATCGCCTCGCCGGAGGCCACCGACGGCAGCACTTGTTTCTTCAAATCCTCGGAGCCGGACAGGATCAGGCCCATCGTGCCGAGCTTGTTGACCGCCGGGATCAGCGACGCCGACGCGTCAACGCGCGCCACTTCTTCAATCACGATGCAGGTGGCCACCGAGTCGGCGCCCTGTCCGCCGTACTCCTCACCGATGTGCACGGCCGCGAACCCGGACTCGGTGAGCGCCTTGAGCGCCTCCTCGGGAAAGCGCGAGTGCTCGTCGACGTCGGCCGCGTGCGGGGCGATCTGCTTCTCACACAAATCGCGCAGCACTGCCCGCAACTCAATGTGTTCGTCGGGCAGCTTGAACACGTCGAATGAGGGGTTGCCAGCCATTTAGGACTCCTTACTACTCACTGGCAACGATACCGTCCGGCCCGAGCAGCCGGTCCCGCAGGGCAACGTCCCTTTCCAGCACCGACGCCTCGAGTTCGCGCTGGAAATCCTCGATCCGCTCGCGCAGTTTCGCATCCGTGGCGGCCAGAATCCGCACGGCCAGCAACCCGGCGTTGCGCGCGCCGCCGATCGACACCGTCGCCACCGGAACCCCGGCCGGCATCTGCACGATCGACAGCAGCGAGTCGAGCCCGTCGAGCTTCGACAGCGGCACCGGCACTCCGATCACCGGCAGCGGCGTGGCCGACGCGACCATCCCCGGAAGGTGGGCGGCGCCGCCGGCTCCGGCAATGATCACCGAGATCCCCCGCGAGCCCGCGGTGCGCGCGTAGTCCAGCATGCGCTCCGGTGTGCGGTGCGCGGAAACGACGCCGACCTCGAAGGGGACGTCGAACTCGGCGAGCGCGTGCGCAGCGGCCTCCATGACGGGCCAATCGCTGTCGCTGCCCATGATCAGACCCACCCGCGGACTATGAGGCATGAGGATCCCATCCGTCGGTCCACTCCGCGTGCGACAACCAGTGTGCCGCGCGTTCGGCGCGTTGCCGAAGCGTGGCCACCTCCTCCTCGGAGTCCAGCGACACGTGTCGGCCCAGCATGTTGACGTGGCCGATCTTGCGGCCCGGCCGTTCTGCCTTTCCGTACAGGTGCACTCGCGCGTCGGGCATGCGGCCATAGAGGTGGTGCAGCCGCTCGTCCATCGACATGGCCGGAATCTGCTGCGCCCCAATCACATTGGCCATGACGGTCAACGGCACCACCGGCGCCGTCGCACCCAGCGGATAGTCCAGGACGGCCCGCAGGTGCTGCTCGAACTGGCCGGTGGTGGCGCCGTCCATGGTCCAGTGCCCGGAGTTGTGCGGCCGCATCGCCAGCTCGTTGACCACCAGCCGGCCGTCGACGGTCTCGAACAGCTCGACGGCCAGGAGCCCCACCACGTCGAGCTCGGCGGCCAGCCGCAGCGCCAGCTGCTCGGCCTCGGCGCCGGTAGCCGAGGGCAGTCCCGGCGCGGGGGCCAGGACGAGTACGCAAATGCCGTCGCGCTGGACCGTCTCGACCACCGGCCAGGCCGCGCCCTGACCGAACGGCGAGCGGGCGGCGAGCGCGGCCAGCTCGCGCCGCATCGCCACCCGCTCCTCCAGCAACACCGGTACGCCGTCGGACAGCAGCCGCTGCACCACACCGCGTGCCTCGGCTGCGGACTCTGGCAGAAAAACGCCGCGCCCGTCGTACCCGCCCCGGACCGCCTTGACGACGACCGGACCGCCGGTCCGCGCGGCGAATGCGTCGACGTCGTCGGCGGACGTCGCCTCGGTGAACCGCGGGACCGGCGCGCCGAGCGCCTCCAGCCGGCGCCGCATCACCAGCTTGTCCTGCGCGTGCACCAGCGCCTCGGGCGGAGGCGCCACCCGCACTCCCTCGGCGACCAGCTTCTCCAGCAGCTCGATGGGCACGTGCTCGTGGTCGAACGTGACCACACAGGCGCCGTCGGCGGCGCGCCGCAGCGCGTCCAGATCCTCGTGGTGGCCGATCACGACGTCGGGTGTGACCTGTGCCGCAGGATCGCCGGGCTCCACAGCCAGCACCCGCAACGTCTGGCCCAGAGCGATCGCGGCCTGATGCGTCATCCGGGCGAGCTGACCAGCACCGATCATCGCCACCACGGGCAGGCCGTCCGACGTATTTCGCACGCTGCCATCGTGTCATGCCCTTTCACGTCGGGTTGCGCACCGCGGCCCCGGTTTCCGTACACTCCCGTGTTGTGTCCTTCACCGACGCGACGATCGCCCGACTGCCACGCGTGGTCCGACCCGTCGCCGAACGGCATCACGAGCTGATCAAGTTCGCGATCGTGGGTGGCACCACATTCGTCATCGACTCCGCGCTGTTCTACACGCTCAAGCTGACCGTGCTGGAGCCCAAGCCGGTGACGGCGAAGATCATCTCCGGGATCGTCGCAGTGATCGCGTCCTACATCCTGAACCGGGAATGGAGCTTCCGCGACCGCGGCGGCCGTGAACGCCACCACGAGGCGCTGCTGTTCTTCATGTTCAGCGGCGTCGGCGTGCTGCTCTCCATGGCGCCGCTGTGGGTGTCCAGCTACGTCTTCGAACTGCGGGTGCCGCACGTCAGCCTCACGATGGAGAACATCGCCGACTTCATCTCCGCCTACATCCTTGGCAATCTGCTGCAGATGGCCTTCCGGTTCTGGGCGTTCCGGCGCTGGGTGTTCCCCGACGAGTACGGCCGCAACCCCGACAAGGCCCTGGAGTCGACCTTCACCGCGGGCGGCATCGCCGAGGCGATGGAAGACGTGCACGAGGCGCACGAGAAGTCCAACGTCACCCCGCTACGACGGGCGCGACGCGGTCAGCGGCCTGACGATCGGCTGTCGGACTCCTCGCCGCCCAGGGTGTCGAAGACTTCGTGATACAGCAGCGAGTGGACGCGCTCCACTTGCGGGATGTCGTGGAACTCCAGCGGATCCTGTGACGCCGACTCGATGATCAGCGTGCCGGTGCGCACCACCCGGTCGATCACGCCGTGGCGGAACTCCACGCTGTTGATCCGGGCGAGCGGGATGTCGATGCCGGAGCGGGTCAGCAGGCCGTGCCTGAACATCACCCGGCGGTCGGTGATGACGAAGTGGGTGGTCAGCCAGTTCAAGAACGGCCACAGCGTCAGCCAGACGACCAGGATCAGCCAGATGCCGCCGATCACCCAGTACAGGACGGTCTTGGCGGTCTGGTCCCACGAGGTCCGTTGCACCAGTGCGACCACGAACACCGCCACCGCGGTGGCGACGATCAGCAGCAGCGCCGGCCCGATCAGCCGCTTCCAGTGCGGATGCCGGTGCAGGACGACTTGCTCGTCGGTGGCCAGAACGTTGTCCGGGTAGCCCATTGATCGAACCTTAGAGGTTGGCACGCAGGTGCACGACGTCTCCGGCGGAGACCGCGACGACCTCGGTGTCGGACTCGATGCGCAGCCGGCCCTGGTCATCGACCCACAGGCCGCGCCCGACCACCTCCTCGCCGCCGGGCAGCAGGGCTCGCACCGGCGACCCGATCGTCGTGCAGCGCGAGCGGTACTCGTCCATCAGGCGCTCGTCGTTGGCGCGCCAGCCGGTCACCCGTTCGCCCAGCCGGCGCAACAGTTCGATCGCCACTGCCGTGCGGTCCGGCGCGGCGACACCGAGATCGGTCAGTGAGGTCACCAACGGCTCGCCCACTTCGTCGGCGCGCAGCGTGACGTTGAGCCCGATGCCGACGACGATCGTCTGCCCGGCCACCTCGGAGAGAATGCCAGCCAGTTTCCCGTCGCCGGCGAGGACGTCGTTGGGCCATTTCAACGCGGCGTCCACGCCGACGGCCGCGACCGCGTCGGCCACGGCGAGCCCGGCGGCCAGCGGCAGCCAGCCCCATACCGGCATGGGAACATCGGCAGCACCGACGGCGGCCGATAGCGTCAGCTGAGCGCGCGGCGCGGCGGACCAGCTGCGTCCCATTCGGCCGTGGCCCGCGGTCTGGTGTTCGGCGATCAGCACGACCCCGTCGACGTCCTCCCCTGCCTTCGCGCGGGCGACGAGATCGGCGTTCGTCGAGCCGGTTTCGTCGACGACCTCGACATAGCGCCAGGGCGGGGCGAGCGAGCTTTGCAGCAGGGTGGCGCTGAGGGGCGGCCGCAGGTCGGATTCCATAACGAGGAGCGTAAGCGGCACGGGGCTGGCTGCCAGCGGTCGTCGGCAATGTCGATAGCATCGACATCCATGACCAGCAGCACCAAGAGTTCCGACGCGCACACCGCAGAACCCGCCGCCGAGCACACGATCGACATCCACACCACGGCCGGGAAGCTGGCGGACCTGCGCAGGCGTGCCGAGGAGACGCTGCACCCGGTCGGCGAGCCCGCCGTCGAGAAGGTCCACGCAAAGGGCAAGCTGACCGCGCGCGAGCGTATCTATGCGCTGTTGGACGAAGGCTCGTTCGTCGAGCTGGACGCGCTGGCCAAGCACCGCAGCACCAACTTCGGCCTCGAGCAGAAGCGCCCGCTGGGCGACGGCGTCGTGACCGGCTACGGCACCATCGACGGCCGCGATGTGTGCATCTTCAGCCAGGACGCCACGGTGTTCGGCGGCAGCCTGGGCGAGGTGTACGGCGAGAAGATCGTCAAGGTGCAGGACCTGGCGATCAAGACCGGCCGCCCGCTGATCGGCATCAACGACGGCGCGGGCGCCCGCATCCAGGAAGGCGTCGTCTCGCTCGGCCTGTACGGCGAGATCTTCCGCCGCAACATCCTCGCGTCCGGGGTCATCCCGCAGATCTCGCTGATCATGGGCGCGGCGGCCGGCGGGCATGTCTACTCCCCCGCGCTCACCGACTTCGTCGTGATGGTCGACCAGACCAGCCAGATGTTCATCACCGGCCCCGACGTGATCAAGACCGTCACGGGCGAGGACGTCACGATGGAGGAACTCGGCGGCGCGCACACCCACATGGCCAAGTCCGGCACCGCGCATTACGTGGCCTCCGGCGAGCAGGACGCGTTCGACTGGGTGCGCGACCTGCTGAGCTACCTGCCGCCGAACAACTACGCGGACCCGCCGCGCTTTCCGGTGCCGATACCCGAAGGCGCCATCGAGGACAACCTGACCGACGAGGACCTCGAGCTGGACACGCTGATCCCCGACTCGCCGAACCAGCCGTACGACATGCACGAGGTGATCACCCGCATCCTCGACGACGACGAGTTCCTCGAGGTGCAGGCCGGCTACGCGACGAACATCGTGGTCGGCTTCGGGCGCGTCGAGGGCCGGCCGGTCGGCATCGTCGCCAACCAGCCGACGCACTTCGCTGGCTGTCTGGACATCAACGCGTCGGAGAAGGCGGCCCGGTTCGTGCGCACCTGCGACTGCTTCAACATCCCGATCATCACGCTGGTCGACGTTCCGGGCTTCCTGCCGGGCACCGACCAGGAATACAACGGCATCATCCGCCGCGGCGCCAAGCTGCTCTTCGCCTACGGCGAGGCGACGGTCGCCAAGATCACGGTGATCACCCGCAAGGCCTACGGCGGCGCGTACGACGTGATGGGGTCCAAGCACATGGGTGCCGACGTCAACGTCGCGTGGCCGACCGCACAGATCGCGGTGATGGGCGCCTCCGGCGCCGTCGGCTTCGTCTACCGTCAGCAGCTGCTCGAGGCCGCCAAGAACGGCGAGGACGTCGACGCGCTGCGGCTGCGGCTGCAGCAGGACTACGAGGACACGCTCGTCAACCCGTACGTCGCGGCCGAGCGCGGCTACGTCGACGCGGTGATCCCGCCGTCGCACACCCGCGGTTACGTGGCGACGGCGCTGCGGCTGCTGGAGCGCAAACTCATCCAGATGCCGCCGAAGAAGCACGGGAACATACCACTGTGAGCGAAGCGAACGATTCAGCAGACGTGAGCGAAGCGAACGATTCAGCAGAAGTGAGCGAAGCGAACGACATCAACGAGACGAACGGGCACGTCGACATCCGCGTCGAGCGTGGCAACCCCTCCGACGAGGACATCGCCGTGCTGGTGGCCGTGCTCGGCGGCGCGTCGGGCGGCAGGCGCGAGCCGGTCGTCCCGCCGCGCAACATGTGGGGCCACCCGGTGTCCAACCTGCGCTACTCGGTCTTCAGCTGGCAGCGAATCACCCTACTCGGGCGGACCTACATCCGGCGATGACCCGGGTCGTGCTCGGGTCCGCCTCGCCCGGCCGGCGAAAGGTGTTGCGCCAGGCGGGAATCGAGCCGCTCGTTGTGGTCTCCGGTGTCGACGAGGACGCGGTCGTCGCCAGTCTCGGGGAAGCCGCGCCGGACGTCGTGACGGCCGCGCTTGCTACCGCCAAAGCTCGACAGATCGTCGGGGACCTCGACCCGTCTGTGACCGAGGACTGCGTTGTGATCGGCTGTGATTCGATGCTCTACTGTGACGGCGCGCTGCGCGGCAAGCCTTCGTCACCGGACGACGCCAAGCGGCAGTGGCTGACCATGGGCGGGCGCACCGGCGAACTGCACACAGGCCACTGCGTAATCCGATTGCGCGACAAGGAGATCACCCAGCAGGTCGCTGAAACCCTGGTGACCACAGTGCATTTCGCTGCGCCGTCTGCCGACGAGCTCGACGCGTATGTCGCCAGCGGCGAACCGCTCAACGTGGCAGGCAGCTTCACGATCGACGGCCTCGGCGGCTGGTTCGTCGACGCGGTCGACGGCGACCCGTCCAGCGTCGTCGGCATCAGCCTGCCGCTGACTCGTCGGCTCTTCGAGCGCGTCGGCGTCTCGATCCCGGCACTGTGGGCGGCCAATCCCGTCTCGTAGCGCGCCGAAACCGGAGTTTCGCACGCTCACACTCGAACTTTGTCTGCGAAACTCCGGTTTCGCCGGGGGCGCTAGGCTCTAGCTGTGCCATTGCCTGCCGATCCCAGCCCCGAACTGCAGTCCTACGCCCATCCCGAGCGGCTGGTCACCGCCGACTGGCTGGCGTCGCACCTCGGTGCACCGGGCCTCGCGGTGGTCGAGTCCGACGAGGACGTGTTGCTCTACGACGTCGGCCACATCCCCGGCGCGGTGAAGATCGACTGGCACACCGACCTCAACGACCCGCACGTGCGCGACTACATCAGCGGCGAGCAGTTCGCCGCGCTGATGGATGCCAAGGGCATCGCCCGTGACGACACCGTGGTCATCTATGGCGACAAGAGCAACTGGTGGGCCGCCTACGCGCTGTGGGTGTTCACGCTCTTCGGCCACCCCGACGTGCGACTGCTCGACGGCGGTCGCGACTTGTGGATCAACAGCGGCCGCGAGACCACGCTGGACGTGCCCGACCGGCGCTCCAGCGGCTACCCGGTGGTGCAACGCAACGACGCGCCGATCCGTGCATTCAAGGAGGACGTGCTGGCCACGCTCGGCAAGCAGCCGCTGATCGACGTGGGGGGGGCGCCCGGGGGAACCCCCGGGCGCGCCCCCCCACCCGGCGACCCCCCCCCCGCTTAGCCCGGGGCCCGCCCCCCCGCACCCCCCCGCCGCGCCCACGCACATGCCGGACTACCCCGAAGAGGGCGCGCTGCGCGGCGGCCACATCCCTACTGCCCGGTCGATCCCGTGGGCCAAGGCCGCGCAGGATAACGGCCGGTTCCGCAGCCGCGACGAGCTGGAGGAGCTGTACGGTTTCATCCAGCCAGCCGGAGCCGCAGGAGCGGCGACATCGGACGAGGCCAAGACAGCCATCGTGTACTGCCGGATCGGCGAGCGCTCCAGCCACACCTGGTTCGTGTTGACGCACCTGCTCGGGCTGCCCGGAGTGCGCAACTACGACGGCTCCTGGACCGAATGGGGCAACACCGTGCGCGTGCCGATCGTGGCCGGGCTGGAACCGGGTCGGGTGCCGGGGTCCGCATGAGGTCGACGCTTCCGGCCCCCCTAGCCGAGGTGGTGTCCGACTTCCAGGACGTAGCCGGCCAGGACAAGCTCAAGCTGCTGCTGGAATTCGCGGACGAGTTGCCGCCCCTGCCCGCGGACCTCGAGGAGGCCGCGATGGAGCCGGTGCCCGAATGCCAGACGCCGCTGTTCATGTACGTCGACGCCGCCGACCGCGACGACGTTCGGTTGTTCTTCAGCGCGCCGGCCGAGGCCCCCACGACGCGCGGCTTCGCATCGATCCTGGCCACCTTGGACCGCCAGCCGGCCGACGCGATCCTTGCGGTACCCGACGACTTCTACTCGGACCTCGGGCTGGCGGCACTGATCAGCCCGCTGCGGCTGCGCGGCATGTCAGCGATGTTGGCCCGTATCAAGCGGCACCTGCGCGCCGCCTAAGCTGCCCGGTCGGATACATTCTTAAAGACTTCTCTTAGAGACCAGCCACCAGATCTGCCAGGAGGCGCAGTGCCTAGTCACGCCAGTTCACGGATCTCCAAGGTGCTCGTCGCCAACCGCGGCGAGATCGCGGTCCGAGTGATCCGGGCGGCCCGGGACGCGGGCCTTCCGAGCGTGGCGGTGTATGCCGAGCCCGACGCCGACGCACCGCACGTGCGACTGGCCGACGAAGCGTTCGCGCTGGGTGGCCAGACGTCGGCCGAGTCGTACCTGGACTTCGGCAAGCTGCTCGACGCTGCCGCAAAGTCCGGCGCCAACGCGATCCACCCCGGCTACGGCTTCTTGTCGGAGAACGCCGACTTCGCGCAGGCCGTTATCGACGCGGGGCTGATCTGGATCGGCCCGAGCCCGCAATCGATCCGCGACCTAGGCGACAAGGTCACCGCCCGCCACATCGCCGCCCGCGCGCAGGCCCCGCTGGTTCCCGGCACCCCGGACCCGGTCAAGGACGCCGACGAGGTCGTCGCGTTCGCCGAGGAGTACGGTCTGCCGATCGCGATCAAGGCGGCGTTCGGCGGCGGGGGCCGCGGCATGAAGGTGGCCCGCACACTCGAGGAGATCCCGCACCTGTACGAGTCGGCGGTCCGTGAGGCCACGGCCGCGTTCGGTCGCGGCGAGTGCTTCGTCGAGCGCTACTTGGACAAGCCGCGTCACGTCGAGGCGCAGGTGATCGCGGACCAGCACGGCAACGTCGTAGTCGCCGGCACCCGCGACTGCTCGCTGCAGCGCCGCTACCAGAAGCTGGTCGAGGAGGCGCCCGCGCCGTTCCTGACGGACGCGCAGCGCAAGGAGATCCACGAGTCCGCAAAGCGGATCTGCAAGGAGGCGCACTACCATGGCGCCGGCACTGTCGAGTACCTGGTCGGCCAGGAGGGGCTGATCTCGTTCCTCGAGGTCAATACCCGGCTTCAGGTCGAGCACCCGGTTACCGAGGAGACCGCGGGCATCGACCTGGTGCTGCAGCAGTTCAAGATCGCCAACGGCGAGAAGCTCGACCTCACCGAGGACCCGACGCCGCGCGGGCACGCGATCGAGTTCCGGATCAACGGCGAGGACGCCGGCCGCAACTTCCTGCCCGCACCCGGGCCGGTGAACAAGTTCCACCCCCCGAGCGGCCCCGGCGTGCGGCTGGACTCCGGCGTCGAGACAGGTTCGGTGATCGGTGGGCAGTTCGACTCGATGCTGGCCAAGCTGATCGTCTACGGCGCCAACCGTGAGGAGGCGCTGGCGCGTGCGCGACGCGCGCTCGACGAGTTCGAGGTTGAAGGGCTGGCCACGGTGATCCCGTTCCACCGCGCGGTCGTCTCCGATCCTGCGTTCATCGGCGACGGCGAGAGCTTCTCCGTGCACACCCGCTGGATCGAGACCGAGTGGAACAACACGATCGAACCGTTCACCGGCGGCGACCCGATCGACCAAGAGACGCTGCCCCGTCAGAAGCTGGTCGTCGAGGTGGGCGGCCGACGCCTCGAGGTGTCCCTGCCCGGCGATCTCGCGTTGGGCAACGGCGCGGCCGCCGCGAGCTCGGACGTCATCCGCAAGAAGCCCAAGCCGCGCAAACGTGGGTCGCACGCAGGCATTGGGACCGCGTCCGGGGACGCGGTCACCGCGCCGATGCAGGGCACCGTGGTCAAGGTCGCGGTCGAAGAGGGACAAGAGGTCAGCACGGGCGATCTGGTCGTGGTGCTCGAAGCGATGAAGATGGAAAACCCCGTCACCGCCCACAAGGACGGCACCATTACCGGGCTTGCCGTCGAACCCGGTGCCGCGATCACCCAGGGCACGGTGCTCGCCGAGATCAAGTAGGTCCGGGACTCGTGGAGCCGGTCGAAATCAACGCCGGCGCTTGGTATTTGCGCGCGCTGCGAGCAGACGAGCGGATCGACGACCGGCCTGCGCTCGCCCAGTTGGGCGAGACGGCGTCGTCGCCGAGATCGTGCTGGATCCGGCGACGTCGGTTGTGACGCGCCGGGCCCGAGCGGGCTACTCGGAGGCCGCCGGGATTGCCGAAGATGCGGTGAAGCGCTTCGCGACTGCGGCTGCCCATCATCATTGCCGTTGTCACCTTTACAGGGCCGGAGTAGGGTTTCTGCCAGGTTGAGTGCACAGCCTGAGCGGAGCGCGTCGGGCGGCGCGAAACGATGAACCTTGGGGCTCGTGGGGCGGCTGACCGAGCGATCCGACACCGACGCGACACATTCGACTGATGGGGTCGTCAATGACTGTCAACAATGCTGCACTCTCCGCCAAGCGGAGTTCGGGCACCCTCGACCACTTCTGCGGCGACAAGCTCACGCTGTTCGCCCACACGCTCAACGACGCCACGGTCGTCGGCGTCACGGGCGAACTGGATTCCTGCAACATCCACCACCTGAACGACTATGTGCACGCCTGCATCACCGGCGGCCGCGCCCTGGTGCTCGACCTGAGCCAGCTTGGTTTCCTTGCCGCACAAGGGATTACAAGCCTGTTCGACATCGCCGACGAATGCGCCCTGGCCGGCGTCGAATGGGTGCTGGTCCCGGGCCACGCAGCCCGGCGTTTGCTGAGGATCTGCGATCCGGACGGGCGACTGCCCCTGGCGTCGTCGGTTGACGAAGCACTGCAACGGATTTCGGCTCGGGTCCGCCCTCAGGCGCTACTGCAGCTCGTCGCGAAGCCGGGCTAGTGTCCGCGCCAGCAGGCGCGACACGTGCATCTGCGAGATCCCGACCCGCTCGGCGATCTGGCTCTGAGTCAGGGATTCGAAGAAGCGAAGCACGATAACGGTGCGCTCGCGCTCGGGCAGAGCGTCGAGCAGCGGCCGCAGCGCTTCGTGGTTCTCGATGCGATCGAGGTTGGTGTCGTGGCTGCCCAGCGTCTCGGTGAGCGGCGGGCTTTCCTCGTCGCCGCCACCCCCGCTGTCCATCGACAGCGTGTTGTACCCGCTGCCAGCGATCAGCGCCTCCACCACCTCTTCGCGGTCCAGCTCCAGCTCGGCCGCCAACTCCGAGGGCGTGGGGGCACGCCCCAGACGCTGCGACATCTCCGCGGTCGCGCTGCCCAGCTGCAGATGCAGCTCCTTGAGCCGGCGCGGAACCTTGACCGCCCAGCTGTTGTCGCGGAAGTGGCGGCGGACCTCGCCCATGATCGTCGGCACCGCGAAGGACACGAAGTCGCTGCCGCACTCCACGTCGAACCGGTTGACGGCGTTCACCAGGCCCAGCCGGGCCACCTGCGCGATGTCTTCTCTGGGCTCCCCGCGCCCGTCGAAGCGGTGCGCGATGTGCTCCGCCAGCGGCATGCACCGACGGACGATCTTCTCGCGCGTCCGTTCCCGTTCCAACGAGTCGGCAGGCAGTGACTGCAGTTCCCGGAACATGTCCGGCACGTCGGAGTATTCAGAACGGGTCCGCGGCGACGAACTTTCTTTCACCTGGCGGAATCCAGCCGTCTTGCTGTCATGGTGATGCCGAAGATGGCGCTCGGATCACCCACTTCGGCGCCGTCGCGGAACGTGTCGACGTCGTCGGTGAGCGAGCTGATGACGTGCCAGCTGAAGGTTCCGGGGCGTAACACGTTGTCGTCGACCGTGGGTGCCGACACCGACAGCCACAGTTCATCCTCCCGGGGCTCGACCGTTACGGTCAGCTGACAGTCGTCGGCGGCTGAGCGGATCAGCGCGGTACAGGCCTCGTCGAGAGCCAGCCGCAGGTCGGCGATGGCGTCCAGGTCCAAATCCTCGAGCGTGCCGAGCGCGGTGACCAACGCGCGGATCACCGCGAGGCTCTCCAGCCGTGCGGGCACGCGGAACTCGACCGGCTGGCCCCTGCGCGCCGACGTGGGTTTGTTCTCAGCCTCGGACATCTGGCCTCCTGGCATTGGCACGACGATACCCTCCGGCTTTTTGCGGCCCGTCATCACAGCCCTCCGGGGCACGTATGAATTCGCACGAAGCAGGGTATTCCGCTGCCGTGCAGCACCGTCCGGCCACCCGGCAATCGAGCACCACGCTGCAGGCGTTCCGCAGCGCGGCGTCGGTGGTGGGCGTCGTGGTGCTCGTTCTCGCGACGTTGGCGGTAGGTGTCTATGCGGTCGTGTTCGTGGATCTCATGCCATACACCCGATGAGCCGGCGCGTGCCCCTTGAGGCCGTGGCGGCACTTCAAACTCATCCATCACGGCTCCGAATACCCGGCCCGAACGGTGGGTTAAACGGCGATGTTTGAGGCGTAGATCTCAGTGGAAAGAGGACATCCGTGAGGCTGCGCAGGAGCATTGTCGGCGGTCCCGGGCTGCGACGCATCCGCCGGGGTCGCGGCTTCTCCTATGTGGAGGCCGACGGCAGGCCGGTGACGGACCCCGACACCCTTACGCGCATCGAAGAACTCGTGATCCCCCCGGCATGGAAAAACGTCTGGATCTGCCCCTATCCCAACGGCCATATCCAGGCCGTCGGCACCGACGCCGCGGGCCGCAAGCAGTACCTCTACCACGAGCGCTGGCAGCAGGAGCGCGCCGAAGAGAAGTACGACCGGACGCTGAGCCTGGCCAAGAGGCTACCGGACTGGCGCACCCAGGTGGTCGGCGACCTACGGGGGCGAGGTCTGCACTGCACCCGCGTGCTCGCCGTCGCGCAACGGCTGCTGGACCGCGGCTACTTCCGCGCCGGCGGTGAGGAGTATGCACAGGAGAACGGCAGCTTCGGGCTGGCGACGTTGCGCCGCGAGCACGTGCGAGTTCGGCGCGAGAGCGTGGAGTTCGACTATCCGGCCAAGAGCGGCGTGCAGCGCACGTTCGAAGTCGAGGACCCGCTCGTGGTTCGCGCGGTGAGAGCGCTGATGCGAGCTGAGACGCCGTATCCGAGGCTCCTGGTGTATCGCAGCGACGAAGGCGACTGGGTCGAGATGCGCGCCGACGACGTGAACAACCGCTTCCGGGAGGTCGTCGGCGACGAGTACAGCGTGAAGGACCTGCGCACCTGGCACGGCACAGTGCTGGCGGCGCAGGCGTTCGCGCACTCGCCCGAGGCGACGTCCAAGACCGCCCGCAAGCGCGCCGAGTCGACGGTGATGAAGGCGGTCGCGGCCGAGCTGGGCAACACGCCCGCGGTCGCGCGTTCGTCTTACGTCGATCCGCGGGTGGTGCAGGCCTACCAGGACGGGCTGACGATCGCGCCGGCGATCCGGCAGGCCAAGCGGCACCGGTCGACCTCGGCCCGCCAGGAGCTGATCGAGAAGGCGACGTGCCGGCTGATCCACCGTGTCGAGAAGGGCTGAGATTCTCTACGCCCGCGAAATCGCTCAGCCCGCAGTCGTGGTTAGCTTGAGCCGGAGCAAGTTCCGGGTGCCGCATAGCGGCGTATGTGCCCAGATCGATCTCGTTTCCGCCGCACGACAACAAGATTCACCGGCTTGCAGACAAGCGGCTACTTCGACCGAGTCAAATCCCGGGTGGCGGGCCCTTCCAGCAGCGTGCCGTCGGGCGCGAAGCGTGAGCCGTGCAGCGGGCACTCCCATGCGTCGTCGGCGTCGTTCCAGTTCACGATCCCGCCAAGGTGCGTGCACACCGGCGACACCCGGTGCTCGACGCCGTCGACGATGCACCGCGCTTCGAGGTGCCACGGGGGCCCGCTGACGATGCCGCCCTCGTCTTCGCCGGGTTGGCGGTGCAGGGTGCGGGTGACCGGCGTGATCCAGCCTTTCGCGAGGTTGAACCCGACTTCGAGGTTGGCTTGCAACGCGGTCGGAATGCCGGACAGCTCGTGCGGGCTCCAGCTGGCGAACGCCTTGGCCCAGTCCATCCGGCCACCGAGGATGCGGCTCGACAGCGCCAGCGCCGCGGCTGCACCATTGGTCATCCCCCACTTGTTGAAACCCGTTGCCACGAAGATTCTTTCGTTGCCCGGCAGGATGGGGCCGACGTACGGCAGCATGTCGGCCGGCGTGTAGTCCTGCGCCGACCAAAAATGGGTCTGGACCGCACCGGGATAGTGCACCCGCGCCCACGACGACAGTTCCTCCAGCCCCTTGGACGGGCCTTTCTTGCGGCCGACCGGATGGCCTGCGCCGCCGACGATCAGCCGCTCGCCTTCGGGCGTGGGAGCATAGCGAACCGAGCGGGTGGGTGAGTCGGTGGAGATCATCATCGGGCGGGTGATGTTGCCGGGCACCTTGAACGCCAGGCAGTACGACCTGCTCGGCTTGAGCCGCGCGAAATAGCCGCCGCGGTCGAGGATTGGGATGCCGGTGGCCAGCACCAGCTGCCCGGCACGCACCTCGACGTCGTCGCCCGGCCCGTTGACATTCAATGTCAGCCGGCTGCCGCGGTGCGACACGCTTCGGACTCGCGCATGCTCGACCAGCCGCCCGCCGCGGTCGAGCAACTCGGCCGCCAGCGAGTCCAAGAACGGCATCGGATCGAACTGCGCCTGTTCGGGCAGCCGCACCCCGCCGTGGTACGGAAATGGCACGTCTGCGTCGTCGTCCCACTTCGCGTTCAGCCCGACCGCCTCGCAAGCCTTCAGCTCGGCGCGCGCGGACGGCACGCCCTTGCCGGTCTGTGCGTAGGTGTAAGCATCCTCGCGCTGCACCGCGACCCCGTTGGCCTCGCAGTGGTGGATCAGCCACTCCTGCCCTTCACGGTTGCCGTCGACGTAGGCCTTCGCCGTGTCCACCCCGTGCCGCTGAATGATCTTCGACAGGTGGGTGCCCTGCAGCAGACTGATCTTGGCTGTGGTGTTGCCGGTCGCGCAGGAGCCGACGGTGCGCGCCTCGAGCACCAGCACGCTCTTGCCGGCACGCGCGAGGAGCACCGCGGTCATCAACCCTGTGACGCCGGCCCCAGCCACGACGACGTCGGCGGATCGCTCGCCGTCGAGTGTGCTTGCGACCCAGGGCGCTTGGGCGCGGTTGGCCAACCACAGTGAAGTCATGCCGTCCGTCATACCCTCTGACCGGCCCCGCAAACCGCACGTCGGTCGTTTTGCCGGTGGCCGGCAGGGTACCGTCGATGCGTGGCCTCCGAACTGACACCCGACGAACCGATCGACGCAGACGTCCCGATCGCCGACGCCGTCGACCAGCGGCACGAGGTTGACGAAACTCCCAGTCTTTCCGAGAACTTCGAGCCGACGGCAGTCCACGACATTGCCGCCGAGCCGGCACCCGAGGACGCCAATCCCGCGGATTGGCAGGAGCAGCGCACCGGTGCAGCCGACGGCTGGGATCCGGACGTCGACCTCTAAGGAGCGGCGGCCGCGGTGGCGGCGGATTCGAACAACAAAAGTTCTGACGATCACGATTGCCGCGCTGTTGCACGGCTGCCGACTGTTCCGCGTCGGGTCGGAATGACGTGCGTCACGGTGCGGCCGGATTTCCGCAGGTACACCGTCCGACTGAAATCGGCAGACGGGCGTTGAGGTTTAGCGCCCGTATCCCCCGGGAAGTGACAGGGCAGCGACGGGTACAGACGCCCGTCGTCTGGGCGATAGAGAAATAATCAACAAGGAGGGTCAATGGCGGAGAACAGCGGTCCGCAGGAAGCTGTCCGGGGCGTCGTCGAAGACGTCAAGGGCAAGGCGAAGGAAGCTGTCGGGACCGTCGCAGGTCGCGGCGACATGGTCCGTGAGGGCAAGGCGCAGCAGGACAAGGCTGAAGCAGAGCGCGACGCCGCCAAGAAGGAAGCCGAGGCCGAGTCGGCGCGCGGCAGCGCCAAGGCGGCCGAGAAGCGGCAAGAGGCCAATCAGTAGCCAATCAGTAGCCAATCACCCGCGGTGGGCTCAGTCCGAAAGGACTGGGCCCATTGCTATTTCGTGCTGGATGTGATGCAGCGCGTTCTCCAGCCCAGACGGACGCCGCGGCCGCGTCGCTACGCGGCGTGCCGGTGCGTCGGGTGAGCCGGGTGCTCTGCAAGCCACTTTGCTTCGATGCGCCGCACGCGATGACGTTCGGCGGCCAGCCAGGAAAACCCGCCGCTGACGGTCATCACGGCTGTCAGCCCGGCCCAGACCAGCAGCTCCGGATGTTTGTATGCCAGCGCAGCCACAAAAGCAACCACCGCCAGAACGCCCACCGCGATCAAGAACAGGCCGGGCCAGAAGTAGACGTCGATCATCGACTCGCCGGCGTGCTGTTGATATGTGCGGGAGTGATCCGTCGGATCGTGATGCGTATCTCCCATCACGCTCTCCTTCGTCGAGATACCCGTGAGGATACTCCGCCGGCGGCGCGACGGAAATGCCTGAAGGCGCTCTGAACAGCCGCTTTATTCGTACGGCGGGTACTGGGCTTGGCGCAGGACACCTGCGAGATGCACGGCGTTGCGGGCAGCTGAGGCGGTCGTCTTGGCAATCACCTCGGGCACCTCATCGAGGTCGCTGAAATCTCCGCCTTGCATCGCTTCGCCGTTCCAGTACGTGCAGCCCTGAGCGGGGATCGTGAAGCCAATGTCGTTGAGCGCCTGGAAAAGATCCGCGACGATCTTGTGCGCGCCGTCTTCGTTGCCCACGACCGCGGCCAACGCCACCTTGTTCACCATAGCCGGCCTGCCGTCGTCGTCGGTGTTGGACAACTCGGCATCCAGGCGCTCCAGCACCCGCTGCGCGACGCTGGACATGTGGCCCACCCACGTGGGCGTCGACACCACCAAAATGTCTGCGGCAGAGACTTTTTCGCGCAACTGCGGCCAGTCGTCGCCGTCACCCATGTCCGCCTCGACTCCCGGCAGGACGTTGTGGTCGACGACGCGCACTTTGTCGCACTGCACGTCGGCGCCGCTCAACTGGTCGAGAACGTGTTGTGCCATCAGGTCGCTGCTCGACGACGACGGGCTGCGCTTGAGTGTGCACACCAAGGCCAGCGCACGCAGCTGAGAATCAGACATACGCCGCGGTTACCCGCGGCCGTCTGCGGGGAAACGGTTACGAGAGCAGGGCCGGCGGCACCGTCATCGTCAACACAACGAGCATCAGCACGAGCAGGAACCAGCCGGCGCCCTGCCAGATCCACCACCCGCCGCCCACACGCCAGGTCTGGTACGTCCGGACGAACGCCCCGACACCGCCCGCGAAGAGCACGGCGGCGGGTCCGACGGCGAGGGTATTGCGTTGCAGCGCGCTGCAAGTGGCCAACGCGGCCTCGCCCGTGCCGCTCTTGCAGGTGTTCAACCATGCGAGCGCGCCGATCAGCACGAGCACCGCGACCGCGACGAACACGGCGACGAACTTCGCCGCCGCGGCGAACGTCGAGCGATCACGCTGCGGGCTGCCGGTGTCGGGCGCCATCTTCATGTCGCTGGTTATGCTCCGGCGGGTGTCGGGAACCGGTCGTTGATGTCGGCGTTGCTCACCTTGCGAGCGCAGTGCGCGCAGCAGTAGATCGCGTCTTCGGTTTCGACGCCGTGGCCGAGGATCCGGCAGCCGCAGTGCGCACATTCGGGTGCCACTTGCGCAGCGGCGCATTCGATGCTGTCGAACGTCGCGGTCCGGTCGTTCCAGCTCATCGTGAACGCCTTGTCGTACTCGTTGCCGCAGGTGTCGCAGATAGCCATCCGGTTGCCCCTTCGTCGTAGGTTCACCACGGTGGGTTCCCTGCCGCCTGTGGGTGCAAACGGTGCCCCTGGGCCAACGAGGTTGCCGACAAACAGGAATCGTTGCGGCCCGGCAGTGACAGGTGTGGCTGATGTGACCTGACGGTCGTCGGGAGGACCGGTTGTCGGACGATGTTGGCACCATGGTGATGTGAGCCCTTCCGCCGACGCCGGCACGCTGGCGCGCTTCAGCCCCGCCACTCGTGAGTGGTTCAACGGCACGTTCGCGGCGCCCACGCCGGCACAGGCGCAGGCCTGGTCGGCCATCGCCGATGGCGACAACACGCTCGTCATCGCGCCCACCGGCTCTGGCAAGACGCTGGCCGCGTTCCTGTGGGCGATCGACCGGCTGGCCCAGCAGCCCAGCCTAACCGGCCTGGGCACCAGGGTGCTCTACGTCTCCCCACTCAAGGCGCTGGCCGTCGACGTCGAACGCAACCTGCGCACGCCGCTCACCGGAATCACGCGGACCGCGCAGCGGCTCGGCCTGCCGGACCCGAAGATCAGCGTCGGCGTCCGCTCCGGTGACACGCCGCCCCGGCAGCGACGGGAACTGATCACCCGCCCACCCGACATCCTCATCACCACCCCGGAGTCGCTGTTTCTGATGCTCACGTCCGCGGCCCGGGACACGCTGTGCAGCGTCGAGACCGTCATTGTCGACGAGGTCCATGCCGTCGCAGGCACCAAGCGAGGCTCGCACCTCGCGCTCTCGCTGGAACGACTCGACATGATGCTCGAGAAGCCGGCGCAGCGCATCGGGCTGTCGGCTACGGTGCGCCCGGCCGATGAGGTCGCGCGGTTTCTGTCGGGGAGGGCGCCGACGACCATCGTCGCGCCACCCGCGGCCAAGACGTTCGAGCTGTCGGTAGTGGTGCCGGTACCCGACATGGCCAACCTCGAGAACAACACCATCTGGCCGGACGTCGAGCAGCGCATCGCCGACCTGATCGAGACGCATCAGTCCACGATCGTGTTCGCGAACTCACGGCGCCTGGCCGAGCGACTGACCGCGCGGCTCAACGAGATTCATGCCGAACGTTCCGGCGTCGAGCTCACCGCCCAGCGCAATTCCGATGTCCCTGCCGGCCAGCCTGCGCACATCATGGCCAGCGGCCAGACGTTCGGAGCCGAGCCACTACTCGCTCGAGCACACCACGGCTCGGTGAGTAAGGAGCAGCGCGCCGCGGTCGAGGACGACCTCAAGAGCGGACGTCTCAAGGCGGTGGTCGCCACCTCGAGCCTTGAGCTCGGAATCGACATGGGCGCGGTGGATCTCGTCATTCAGGTCGAGGCGCCACCCTCGGTGGCAAACGGCCTGCAGCGCATCGGCCGGGCCGGCCACCAGGTCGGCGAGATCTCACGCGGCGTGGTGTTCCCGAAACACCGCACCGACTTGATCAGCTGCGCAGTGACGGTCCAGCGTATGCTGCACGGACAGATCGAGAACCTCACAGTGCCCGCAAATCCGCTCGACGTGCTCGCGCAGCACACCGTCGCCGCCTGCGCGTTGGAACCGCTTGACGCCGACGCCTGGTTCGACGCGGTGCGGCGCAGCGCGCCGTTCGCGACGTTGCCGCGCAGCGCATTCGAGGCCACGCTGGATCTGCTTTCCGGCAAGTACCCGTCGACGGAATTCGCCGAGCTTCGGCCGCGGCTGGTGTACGACCGCGACTCCGGGGTGCTGACCGCGCGGCCGGGAGCGCAGCGACTCGCCGTCACGTCCGGCGGCGCCATCCCCGATCGCGGCATGTTCACCGTGTACCTGGCCGCCGGCGCCGATTCCGAAAAACCCTCCCGCGTCGGCGAACTCGACGAGGAGATGGTGTATGAGTCCCGGCCGGGCGACGTGATCTCGCTGGGCGCCACCAGTTGGCGCA
The DNA here is from genome assembly GCA_050262635.1 of Candidatus Sericytochromatia bacterium. Lineage (GTDB taxonomy): Bacteria > Actinomycetota > Actinomycetes > Mycobacteriales > Mycobacteriaceae > Mycobacterium. The sequence continues at coordinate 27,486 of JBLNEK010000202.1, forward strand.
TCACCGAGATCACCCATGACCGCGTCCTGGTGGTCCCGGCGTTCGGCGAGCCTGCGAGGCTGCCGTTCTGGCGCGGAGACGGCGTCGGGCGGCCCGCCGAGCTGGGTGCGGCGCTGGGCGCGTTCACCGGCGAGCTCGCCGGCCTGGCCGAGGAAGCCTTTCAACAGCGTTGTACCGCAATGGGATTCGACGAATACGCCGCCGACAACCTGCGCCGCCTGCTCGTCGACCAACGTGAAGCGACCACCGCGGTGCCCACCGACTCCACTTTGGTGGTCGAGCGATTCCGCGACGAACTAGGCGACTGGCGAGTGATTCTGCACTCCCCGTACGGCCTGCGCGTGCACGGGCCGCTGGCCCTGGCAGTCGGCCGGAGGCTGCGCGAGCGGTACGGCATCGACGAGAAACCCGCGGCGTCTGACGACGGGATCGTGGTACGGCTGCCGGACACGGAGGACACTCCGCCGGGAGCCGACCTCTTCGTGTTCGAGCCGGACGAGATCGAGCCCGCCGTCACCGCGGAGGTCGGCGGTTCGGCGCTGTTCGCCTCACGGTTCAGGGAGTGCGCCGCCCGAGCCCTGCTGCTGCCGCGGCGTCATCCGGGCAAACGGTCCCCCCTGTGGCATCAGCGCCAGCGCGCGGCCCAGCTGCTCGACGTTGCCCGCAAGTACCCCGACTTCCCGGTCGTGCTCGAGACCGTGCGCGAATGCCTCCAGGACGTCTACGACGTGCCGGCTCTCACCGCGCTGATGACGCGCATCGAGCAGCGCCGGGCGCGAGTGGTCGAGGTGGAGACGGCCACGCCGTCGCCGTTCGCGGCCTCGCTGCTGTTCGGCTACGTCGGCGCGTTCATGTACGAAGGCGACGCACCGCTGGCCGAGCGGCGGGCGGCCGCGCTGTCGCTGGACACCGCGCTGCTGGCGGAGCTGCTCGGCAGGGTGGAGCTGCGCGAACTGCTCGACGCCGACGTCGTCGCCGCCACCGGCCGCCAGCTGCAGCACCTCAGTCCCGACCGGCAGGCCCGGGAAGCCGAAGCGGTCGCGGACCTGCTGCGGCTGCTCGGGCCGCTGACCGAGGAGGAGGTCGCCGAGCGAAGCACCGCCGCCGACGCGGGCGCGTGGCTGGAGGGGCTTCGCGCGGCGCGGCGCGCGGTGACCGTGTCCTATGCGGGCCGCACGTGGTGGGCGGCGGTCGAGGACATCGGTCGGCTGCGCGACGGCGTGGGCATTGCGGTGCCGCCGGGCGTGCCGGTCAGCTTCACCGAGCCGGTGGCCGACCCGCTGGCCGAGTTGATCGGGCGCTACGCCCGCACCCGCGGCCCGTTCACCACTGCCGACGCTGCTGCGAGGTTCGGGCTGGGCCTGCGGGTCACCGCCGACGTGCTGGGCCGGCTGGCGCTGGACGGCAAGCTGGTGCGCGGCGAATTCGCCGTTCTCGCAACGGATTGCGCTCTTAGCGCAAACCGTCCCCCACAGGCAGGCGGTACTCCGGCATCGTCGGATTCCGAGCAGTGGTGCGACGCCGAGGTGTTGCGCATGCTGCGGCGGCGCTCGCTGGCCGCGCTGCGCGCCCAGGTCGAACCGGTCAGCACTGCGGCGTATGGCCGGTTCCTGCCGGGCTGGCAGCAGGTCGGATCGACAAGTCCCTCCGGCATCGACGGCGTGGCGGCGGTCGTCGAGCAATTGGCCGGCGTGCCGGTGCCCGCCTCCGCGCTGGAGCCGCTGATCCTCGGACAGCGTATCCGGGATTATCAGCCGGCCATGCTCGACGAGCTGCTGGCCTCCGGCGAGGTGCTGTGGTCAGGCGCCGGCGCGATCTCCGGCAGCGACGGCTGGATCGCGCTCCACATGGCCGACTCCGCGCCCCTGAGCCTGCAGGCACCGGCGGAGATCGAGTTCACCGACCGCCATCGCGTGCTCCTCGACACGCTGAGCCGTGGCGGCGGGTTCTTCTTCAGGCAGCTGGCCGACGGCGACGAGGACGACCTGAGGGCGGCACTGTGGGAGCTGGTGTGGGCGGGCCGGGTGACCGGCGATACGTTCGCGCCGGTGCGCGCGCTGCTGGCGGGGTCGCGCCGGCCCGGCCACTCGGCGCCGGCGCACCGGGCGCGTCGGCGCGCGCCGCGGCTCAGCCGCTACAGCGTCGCCCACGCAGCGACCAGGAGTACCGACCCCACCGTCGTCGGCAGATGGTCGGCGTTGCCGGCACCCGAACCGGATTCCACTGTGCGAGCACATTTTTCGGCCGAGCTGCTGCTCGGCCGCTACGGCGTGCTGACGAAGGGCAGCGTGGCCGCCGAAGGTGTGCCCGGCGGGTTCGCCACGCTATACAAGGTGTTGACCGCGTTGGAGGACGCCGGCCGCTGTCAGCGCGGCTATTTCGTCGAATCGCTGGGCGCGGCGCAGTTCTCACTGGCCTCGACCGTCGACCGGCTGCGGTCGCACCAGGACAGCGTCGACCCCGAGCGGCCGGCATACAACGCGGTGGCGCTCGCGGCGGCAGACCCGGCGAATCCGTACGGCTCGGCACTTCCGTGGCCCAGGCCGGCGTGCGAGGACATCGCCCTGGGGGTGCCACCCGCCCGCGGGGGACGGCCGGGCCGCAAGGCCGGCGCGCTCGTCGTGCTCGTCGACGGCCACCTGGCATGGTTCCTCGAACGCGGGGGCCGGTCGCTGCTGAACTTCTCCACGGACGCCGCGGTGCACCGTGCCGCAGCCGGGGCGTTGGCCGAACTGGTTGCCGACGGACGCGTTGCCTCGATCATGGTCGAACGGGTCGACGGGGTGCCGGTGCTCGAGCCGGCACAGTCGGGTGACCGCGCGGAGGTGGCGGCCGCGCTCGCCGACGCCGGTTTCGTGCGCACGCCGCGCGGCCTGCGGCTGAGAAGCTGATGCCCGAAGGCGACACCGTCTGGCACACGGCGGCCAAGCTGCGCGACGGCCTCGGCGGAAAGACGTTGACCCGCTGCGACGTGCGGGTGCCTCGGTTCGCCACCGCTGATCTGGGTGGCCACACCGTCGACGAAGTGCTCAGCCGCGGCAAGCACTTGTTCATCCGCGTCGGGCCCGCCAGTATCCACTCCCATCTGAAGATGGACGGCAGCTGGCGGGTCATGCCCAAGAGCCGCGGGGTGCGCCGCAACGATCACCGCGTGCGAATCATTCTGGAAACAAACGACATTCAGGCCGCCGGCATCGATCTCGGTCAACTCGAGATCCTCGACCGCGAGCACGACATGACGGTGGTCGAGCACCTCGGCCCCGACCTGCTCGGGAACGACTGGGATCCCGCACGCGCCGCCGCGAACCTCACCGCCCACCCGGACCGGCCCATTGCGGCCGCATTGCTCGACCAGCGCGTGATGGCCGGCGTCGGCAACGTCTACTGCAACGAGTTGTGCTTCGTGTTCGGCATCTTGCCCACCACGCCGGTCGCCCGGGCGGCCGATCCGCTGCGGATGGTGTCACGCGCGCACGACATGCTGGTCGCCAACCGCCGGCGATGGAATCGCACCACCACCGGAGATCGCCGGCCCGGCAACGAACTTTGGGTGTACGGCCGCGCGGGGATGCCATGCCGCCGCTGCGGCACGCTCGTCGAAACCGATCGCCGGAGCGACCGCGTCACGTACTGGTGCCCACACTGCCAGGACTAGCCGGCGCCTGCGCCGCCTGGTGCTGGTGCAGCGCGTGCTCGATCTCCTTCTCGAGGCTGCTGATCGTCGACTTCTCCATTGGCACAATCGATTTGGACACCGCACCGGGAAGGTCGCGCTCGGCGAACACCAGACTGCTCGGCGCCACCAGCACCACCACCGCAGCGGTACCGACCTCAAGTGCCCGGCCGATCTCGTGGCGCAGCCCGATCTTGATCTCATGGCTCGCGAAAGCCGCCAGCAGCGCACCCGCGGCCGCGCCGAGAATCATCGCCCCGGCTATCGGCGGGAGGAAGAATCCCACCAGCACGCCGATCCCGGCTCCGTAGCCGGCGCCTTTGAGGCCGAGGTGATTGCCGATCTCGACGACAGCCGGTTTGCCGTCGGCATCCCTGGTGAGCAGTGCCGCGCCTTTCACCAGAAACCGCTCGTGCTCCACCTCTTCGCTGAGCTTGGCGAAGTCACGCCGCGCGATTTCGAGATCCTGATAACCGGCCACCAAGACCAGCTCGTGTTCCTGGTGCAGAGCCTTTTCCTCGTCCATAGCGACATCCTGGTCGGTGGGCAACCGGTTGACCAGAGGCAGAAGGCCCCAAAACCCAAGGGTCCTACGTCGCTACCCGCCGAACAGCTCCGGCTGGGCGGCGATGTAGTGCTCCACCGTCTGCGGCGGCTCGCCGATGAGCTTCTCGAAGTCGTCGCTACGGCGGTGATAGCGGTCCTCGCGGTGCAGCCTCGCCATCGTGGCGATGTGCTGCTGAACGTGATCCGGCAGACCCGACACCCGCAGGTACTGCCGGATCCATTCGTCGTATTCGGTGTCCTCTGGGCTCACGGGACGGTCGAGTGCCCGCGAGTAGCGCTCGGCCAGGCCGTTGATGTCGAGGACCTCGGGGCCGGTCAGTTCGTACACGTGCCCGACGCGCTCGGCCGGATTGAGCAGTATCTCGGTGACCACCCGCGCGACGTCGACGGCCGCGATCGGCGACGTGCGGCCAGTGCCGAACGGGAGCGGCAGAATCCCGCGATCGTGCACCGACCGGCGTGCGAGCAGCGTGAACAGCGGATTGTCGACGAAGATGGTCGGCCGAATGTGCACGACCGGCACCTGCGACCAGTTCATCACCTGTTCGGACAACCAGTGCAGCCACTGCTGAAGGGACTCCCCCGTACTGGTCAGCGACATCTCCGACACCGTCATCTGCGACATGTTCACGATGACGTCGAACCCGCCGACTTCCCGGACTGCGGCACAGGCGATCGCCGTCGCCTCCAGGTAGTCCAGTGACACACTCAGGTTGAAGAACATCCGCTCGATACCGGCCATCGCGTCGAAGACGTTGCGCGGGTTGGTCAGATCACCGATCACCACCTCGGCACCGAGATCTCTCAGCCGCTGCGCCCGCGCGTCCTCGCGGCGCACCATTGCGCGCACTTGCTCTCCCCTGCCGAGAAGCATCTCGACGACGGAGCGTCCGACTCCGCCGGACTGCCCGGCCGCCCCCGTGATCAGATACATGGGGCTTAAGTTAGCCGCCCGGCGCCGACGGTGTGGGGTCAGTCATGCCTCAGCCGCGGCCGACGGTCTTCGTGAGGTTACGAGCCAGCGGCGTCCCGCCAGGGCGGAGCGCCGCAGCCGGCTTACGGACGCGGTCATCTTGATCATCTCGGCCCGACACCAGACGGGGTCCTGGAATTTGCTGCGCCCTTTACCGCTGCGCCGGCCGCCGCTAGAGTTTGACGCAAATCTCTCCGGTAAAGACTTGGGACCGCCTCGGGCACTCCCGGCGGCTCGTTGCTCGAACGGGGGTCGGGTGGGTCGGGGGGGGGCCCGAATTAGGGGGGGCGCGCCCCCACCGGAGAGAGAAGTAGCCCCGGCGCCCCAACCCCCAGCGCGCCCCCCGCGGGGG
>JBLNEK010000203.1:0-3071 GCA_050262635.1 Candidatus Sericytochromatia bacterium
GAACACAAAGCCTGGGCACACCGTCAACCAGGACCAAACATCCAAGCGGCTTGACAACTTACGGTCCTGGGATGTCTAACTCGGCCCGGGCGCGCCATCGACCTATTAGCCTCACCGGACATGTCGGTGGGTGACGGTGCGCTCACCCGGTCGGATTCGCTGGGCGACCAGCCGAGTGTCTGGTGATGTTCTGCGGAGCACTCATAGGCTGGACGCCGCAGTTACACAGCAGAGGCCGCTCTGAGTGAGTCGTTCATGACCGACGCGCAGATCGCCGCGATGTCACCGGCGCAGCGGCGGGACTTGATTGCGCGACTTCGCCGCCCGGTAGCTGAGCTATTACCGCTGTCGGTCGCCGAGCGGATGCGCCGGGCCCACCTCGGGGTGATGGTCGCTGGTGCGGTGGCGATGATTCCGTGGATCGTCTACCACGCGTTCAGCTTGCCGGAGACCTATAACGCGCACGATTGGCCGTTGACGTGGATCGGGTTCGACCTGCTGTTGGTCACGTTCATGGCTGCCACCGCAGTGCTGGGCTGGCTGCGCCGTCAGATGCTGGTGTTGGCCGCGTTCACCACCGGAGTTCTGCTGTTGTGCGATGCCTGGTTTGACATCATGACCGCGGGTCCGCACGAGCTGGTTACGTCGTTGGCGATGGCCGGCCTCGGTGAGGTGCCGCTGGCGACGATCCTCATCGTGGGTGCGCTGGGCCTGGTAAGGCTGGAGGCCGCCCGGCTATGGCTGCTCGAGCCCGGGATTCCGCTGTGGCAGATACCGCTGCTTCCGTGACTGCACCGCAGTCGTGGCCGCTGAGTTGTGCGCGTCGTCATTGGACCGTGGTAGGCGGCGCCTGCGGGGCAGGAATCCCAACCACAACAACACCGCCAGCGCGGCGGGCAGGTGATAAGCGGACAGCACCGCCGGTTGGCCGCGGCGCTGCTCGACGCAGCCGACGAACTGGACCGGCTGGACGCGGCCGACGGAACCGGAAGCACACTGCAGTCCATTTGAACTAGCTGCTGCTCCAAAGGGATTGGCCCGCCACGGCTGTTGCGTCGTTTTTGGCGGCCCGACTCCGTCACGCTAAATTTGTTTCGCCGATGTATGCAGCGCGAACGAGGGCCGAAGTTGGCGCTTGAACGGCGGTTGAGCTCGTCATAATCGCAAAATGAACTCCCGGATTCCCACCGTCCTTCGACGGCGGCGGTTGTTACTGTGACGCTGCGGCTTCGGCATGACGTGACGCACAAAGGAGCCGGGGCCCCCGCCGGGTCCTTTGGTTGTTTGAGATGCGTTGATCGTCCCCGCTGCCCGTGACCTTCAACGACGTGTTGATCCGCCCGTACGACAGCAGGTAGCCGGCTCAGCGCACGCTCAGCCAGATCAGCGCGCCGGCACCGGCGGCCAGGCAATACACCCCGAACGGTGTCAGTGTGTGAGTGTGAAAGTAGCGGGTCAAGAAAACGCACTGCGAAGTAGGCGCTGACGAACGATGCCGCGCTGCCGGCGAGCACCTGCCCGCCGATGCCCCCGCCCAGCGGTCCGAACAAGTCGGGAATCTTGAACACCCCGGCGGCCAGGATCACCGGTGTGGCCAGCAGGAAGGAAAACCGCGCGGCGTCGTCGTGGTTGAGCCCGCGCAGCAACCCGGCCACCATCGTCGCCCCGGAGCGGCTGATCCCGGGAAGAAGCGCCAGGATCTGCGCCGATCCGATGAACAGGCCCTTTCCGATCGGCATCTGCGCCAGCCGCAGGTCGGACTCATCCAGCCCGCCGGGATCTTGACCGCCACCCCCAGCATCGGCGGTGGCCGCGACACCGGCAGGCACCCGGGCCCGGCGGCGCAGACGCTCCCCGGCCAGCAGCACCGCACCGTTGGCCAGCAGGAAGGCCGCGGCGGGCACGGGCCGGCCCAGCGTGGTGCGGAACAGATGTTCCAACGCCACACCGGCGACCCCGACCGGAATGGTCGCCACGATGATCAGCCAGGCCAGCCGCTCAGCCGGCGTGTGTATGCGGCGGTGCCGCAGCGACGTGCCGAAGCCGGCCACGATCCGCAGCCAGTCCCGCCAGAAGAACACCAGCAGCGCCGCCGCGGTAGCCACATGCAGGCCGACGATGAACGCCAGATACGGCGACTCCGGCGCCGAGACGTTCAAGTCCTCGCCCACCGGCCGCCAACCAGCGCCGGCACCAGCACCGAGTGACCGAGGCTGGACACCGGAAACAGTTCGGTGATCCCCTGAAAAGCGCCGACGATCACCGCTTCTGCGTAGCTCAGCCCACTCACGTCTTCTCCCTCTCCGGCCGCTGGCGTTCTCTCACGCTAGGCAGCCGCAGCTGACATGTCGCTGAGAGGCCCCGAACCGCGTCCCGTCGTAGGGCCAGCAGGCCCTATACGCCGGCGGCGGTGATGACGGCATCGGTGGCCCGAAACCCAACACGAGGCAGGTGAATATGCCCCACGTGGTGATGATCTTGAGATCCGCCTTCCGCGCCACCGCGAGAAGCTCGATCACGACGTAGTGAATCGAACCGGCGGCCAGCCCCCAGGAAGGCGATCGAGACCGTCTCGCTGATGAGCCGTTGGCCGACCAGCGTGCCCACGAAGGTGGGGCTCGACGACGACAAGGCAGCAGACGCAGTGCGCGCGGCCGTGGAGATCGGTTACCGCAACATCGACACCGCCCAGGCCTACGGGAACGAGTGCGGAGTCGGCGACGGCGTCCGTACGGCGAGTGTGCCCCGCGAGGAGTTGTTCGTCTCGACCAAGCTCGCCGCGGAGATCAAGGACTACGACAGCGCGGCCGCCGCGATCGACGGGTCGCTGGAGAAGCTCGGGCTCGAGTACGTCGACCTGATGCTCGTCCACAGCCCGCAGCCCTGGAACGACTTCCGGGGCGGCGACTACGCCGAGGGCAACCGTGATGCGTGGCGAGCACTCGAGGACGCTTATAAGGCCGGCAAGCTGCGGTCGATCGGTGTATCGAACTTCGAGAAGGCCGACCTCGAGAACATCCTCGGCTCGTGCTCGGTCGCACCGCACGTGAACCAACTGCTCGTGCATGCGG
>JBLNEK010000204.1:0-5475 GCA_050262635.1 Candidatus Sericytochromatia bacterium
GCTGTCCCTAGCGGTAGCCGGTGGTCTCTGGCCGGCGGCGAACGGTCAGCTACGTGCAGCGGCCGCGTGTGGCTGTAGTCGAAACCTCCGCCTGCTCTGTTCGAGCGTCAGGATGCGCCAGGCCGCGCTGCATAGGCCCGGAGTGGGCCGGGTATGGCGGTAGAAGTGGTGCCGCTGAAGGGAGTCTCGCTGTGCCTGTTTCTACGCCCGCCCGACCCGCTGTTGAGATGCTGGAGCAGCTCAAAGCGCTCGACGAGCCCGGCAAGGCCGTTGCGAAGAAGGTGCGCGAGCTACTGGGAGGCGGACGGCTGAAGGAAGCAGTCAGCGGAACGGGGTTAGGCCACCCGGCTCATCCGCCCCTGACAGATGTGGTCATCGGCTCCTTCATGTCCGCGTCGCTGCTGGATTTGATCGCGCCGCAGGCCGGTGCGACCTCGGCGCGGCTGATCGCGCTGGGGATCGCCGCATCGGCACCGACCGCATTGACCGGCGTCAGCGACTGGGCCGACACGGAGCTGTCCGACGACGGTGTCCGCCGCGTCGGGATGGTGCATGCTGCGGCGAATGTGTCGGCGCTGCTGACATATGCCGCCTCACTGCTGGCACGCCGCCGCGGCGCACGGGCCCGAGGTGCGCTGCTCGCGCTCACCGGCGCGAGCCTGCTCACTGCCGGTGGCTACCTCGGAGGACACATGGCATACGTGCGCGGTGTCGGGGTGAACCAGACGGTGTTCGATCCCGGCCCGCAGGAATGGACGCCGGTGCTGAACAGCAGCGAACTGCAGGACGGGAAACTGCACTCGGTCCACGCCGAGGGCACCCCGGTGATGCTGGTCCGCCAGAACAACACCACCTACGCGATTCACGACCGCTGTTCGCACCGCGGGTGTCTGCTCAGCGACGGCGACCTCGACGGGACCACCGTCACCTGTGGCTGCCACGGCTCCCAGTTCGACGTCCGCGACGGCACACTGCTGCGGGGTCCGGCCACCACCAGCCAGCCCACTATGGAGGTTCGCGAGGCCGACGGGCGCGTCGAGGTACGACGGGTCACGCTGGATTGAGTCACTTTCTTGCGCTGTTCCGCGTCGGGCCAAGCATGTCGGTTCAGGGGCAGAAAAGCGGGTCTGCTGTGACATGGAGGGTGGAATCGCGAGCCCGCTGTGTTGGCTCGGCTGGCACCGATGGTGGTGCGACCGCATCGACTCCTCCACTCAGCCGTAGTACGCGAAAGCCATTGCCTAAGGAGCATCGCGAGGAGTAGACGTCTCGTCTGGGATGCTTCAGCGGCCACCGCTGAGACCGGTGGTCCTCGACGAGTGCGCACCGGAGATCGACTCCGACAAACCGGTATCAGGGGAGACAATCAGCCCGCAGGAGGATTGGCAGTTCGGGCAGGACACCTGTAACTACGTCAACACGATGGTGTCCGCCTGGGGGCAGGAGTCCGACAAGCCGACGGGTGGTCGCCATCAGTGGGCCATGACCCGGGCTGTCCGGCTGGCCGCTGCTTTCCGCGTCCGGTGCATCACTGAAGACGATCTGAAATTGGCACTGCAGGCTCTCGAGGCGGCGCTTGCCTACTGGTGCCAGACGGTAGGTGAGCCGCGTGAGTTGACCCCTGACGAGGTCGGCAGCGCCTCGCTGGGGGTGGCTACGGTGGCCACCTTCGACGACGAACGCACCCGCACGAAGCTGGGAGATCACACCCACGGCCCACAGACGGCCCGGAACGGTTCTGGCTCGGTGGCTGCGCGGCTGGTCGATATGGCGTGCGAGCTCTACCAGCAGGGCGTCACCGGCGAGGGTCAGCCATTCGCCACCATGGGAGGAGCGTCCGCATTCGACGTCGGTGCAGTCCGCCCCGATCTCGCCGATCGCCTTGTGCTCGTCGATGTGAAATGCATCAAGGCCGAAGACCGCCGGGGAGAGACTGATCTTGACCAGCAGTGGGGCAAGGTGCTGCCGCAGGTGTTCGGTGGCCTGCTTGACCTTGCCGCCGCCGTGCATCAACGGTTACCGGAGCTCAGCTTGCCTAGCTCACCCCGCATGGCCGACTTCGCCAAGGTGCTGGCCGCAACGCGCCGGTTTTCCTGGCAGGCGCCTGCATTTTGCTGGCAGTGGAGCGGGGTCGGTAGCGTCGTACCGAGCAGCTTCAGGTGGGCACTGCAGGGTCACGAACATCGATCCCGACGGGACAACATTTGCCCCGGTGTCAACTGTGTGGGCCGACGGCGCGATCTGTGATGTGGGCCCGAAGAACGTCGGTGATCACCGTGACGACTCGATCAGCGTGCTGTTCTAGGTAAAAGTGACCCCCGTCAAAGGGATGTACACCGCCTCCGCCGGTGGTGTGCTCATGCCAAGCCATCGCATCCTCGACGGTGGTCGACGGATCGTCCACAGCGGCTAGCACCACGATCGGCGCGGTGATGCGGACCTCGGGGCGGCGCCGATAGTGTTGCAGTGCCCGCACATCGCCGCGAAACGCTGGTAGCACCAGCGCCAGCATGTCGGGGTCGTTCAGTAACCGGGGGTCGGTGCCACCCAGCTTGCGCATCTGCTGGATGAGACTGGCGTCATCACCGAGATGTATCGCCTCGTCGCTAAATCGGCTCGGCGCTCGCCGCGCCGAAACGAAGACCGTCGTCGGCTTCATCTGGGCCGACTCCTCGAACCGGCGAGCCACCTCGAAAGCCAACACTGCGCCCATGCTGTGGCCAAAGAACGCGACCGAACCTCCAACCACACCGTTCAGCGCTGCATAGATGCGGTCGGCCAGCTCATCGATCGAGTCAATCAACGGCTCGCGACCGCGATCTTGGCGACCTGGGTACTGAATGGCGCACACCTTGAACTCCGGTGCCAGCGCCGCCGACAACGGAAAAAAGTAGCTGGCAGAACAACCAGCATGCGGAAAGCACACGACCGTCGTGCGGGCATTTGCGGCGTCATGAAAACGGCGCACCCACAAGCCTTCTTCACCCGGTGTCACCAATGTGATCCTTTCTCACCGCAGGGCTGCTGACGCATCGCTGATGGCGCTACCCGCCCAAGCTAATCGGAGCCATCGTATTGCTTGGTGTAGGCCTGTCCTGACCGTCGAGCACTGCTATCCACGCGCCGGTGGAAATCCACCCGCGGGACGCCGCCTAAAAGGCTGCGGAGGGCCCGCAAGCTGGCGGCCGCGCTGATGGACGCAGCCGACCAACTTGACGATCACCGGGGCCTCACGAGGTATCGGGAGTCCTTAGCCCGGGCCTTTGCCGGGGCAGGGGCCCACGGTCGCGCTGGTCGCCCGGACCAAGGATGCTCTTGTGATGCTCGCAGATGACTTGGCGGGAGCGCCCATCCCGCCGATCTTGCCGCGCCCGCCCAGGTCGCCCGCATTATTGATCGTGTGGAGAACGAAGCGGGGCCGGTCGACGTCCTGGTGAACAATGCGGGCGTTGGGATGGCCGAATACTTCGCCGATGCGTCGAATGAGCACCTGCGCCACACCACCGAGGTCAACTATCTGGCCCCTGCCGAGCTGTGCCGCCAGGTAATTCCTCGGATGTTCGAGCGCGGCGGCGGCCACATCGTCAATGTTTCGTCGATGGCCGGGTGCGCGGTGTTCCCTGGCCTGGTCACCTATGCGGCGTCGAAGGCGGCGCTTTCTCAGTTCACGTGGGGACTTCGGGCCGACTTGGGCGAGTTGGCGATTGGCACCACCCTCGTGGAGCTTGGGGCCAGTACCTACCGACATGCTGGCCCAGAGCGAGGAGTACGAGCCGACGGCTGCGTCCTTCCGGCGCTCCTACCGGCTGCGGTCGCATGGCGTGCCGCGGTCGCATTGGATTCCGCTCGGCTGGATGAGGAGCGCGCACACGTCGCCGATCTCCTGACCCGCGCCTTGCGGCTGCCGGAGATTGAGGGGGTACGGATCGCCGCGCGGTACCGGCCACATTACAGCTCGAGGACGGTGGCGGCGATGCCCCTCGGTTCCGCCGAGCCCGCTCAGCGCGACCTGCTCGTGATCACCTTCGCGCCCCGACGATCGGCTGCGATGTGGCACATGCGGTTGGGGCAGTGAGCGCGACGAGGTCATCGACGACTGCGGTCAGCGAGCCGCGCCGCGCGGCTGAAGCCCGTTGCTGCTCGGCGCCGCCGCCTCGGGCGGCCAACCGCTGTAAGAACGCGGCGACGATACTCGTGTCGCCGTGCTCGTCGAGCGCAGCACGGACGTGGTCGAATAACCGCGCCGCCTGTACCGGTGTGGGTAGGATCTGACCGCTGAGCGCGTCGACGCCGCTGCCCGACCAGCCGTCCCTGGCCGCCCGCCAGTACGCGGCCCGCAGCAGCTCACTGCATGGGCGCGGCCCTGTGTCGCCGCTGCGCGCGCGGGCCGCGACGGTGATCACCAGCGCCCTGACCAGCGCGGTCAACGCCACGGTGTCGTCCACGTTGGCGGTGGCGTCCATGCAGCGGATTTCGACGGTCGGCAGCATAGGATTCGGGCGGACGTCCCAGAACGGCAGGCTCGCGTCGAGCATGGCCTCGGATTTGGCCATCGCGACCGCCAGTTCGTCGTAATGCGCCAGCGACTCGGCATATGGCGGCGGGCCCAGGCAGGGAAATCGGCTCCTTATCACCGTGCGCCAGCCGGCGTATCCCGTCTCGGCGCCGTGGCAAAAGGGCGAGTTCGCGCTGAGGGCGACCAGTAAGGGTAACCACACCCTGAGGTGATTGCCGACGAGCACCGCCAGGTCACGGTCGGCCAGTTCGACGTGCACATGCAAGGCCGACACCGCGAAGTCGTCGAGCATCGCGCGGTATTGGTCGACGCCGGCGCGGTAGCGCGGATGGTCTCCCACGGCAGCGGCGTCACCGCTGGCGATAACGGGGGTGCCCGACGCACACAGCTGCAGCCCATGTGCCTGCGCGGCAGCTGCCGCGCACGCCCGCAATCGCAGTAGCTCGTTACGCAGCGCAGCGGCGTCAGCACACGGCGGCGTCTTCACCTCGATTTGGTACTGGCTGAATTCACAGGACACCAGGGGGCCCAGAGTGGTCATGGCGCAGGCGACGACACCCGCCCCGGCCGGCTCGACGGCTCCGCTGTGCGGGTTGACGAGAAAGAACTCCTCCTCGACACCGATCGTGGGCGTGCCCATCACTGTCATTGTCCAAGACTTGAGTCGAGTTATCGGCGGTTTCGTTTGTACCCGGCCGATTCCCATGGCAACTACGACCTCGGCCCCGAGTTCGCGAAACCGCTTCGCGCGGGCGTCGTCGCGGCGCACCATCACCCGGACCTGCTCACCGCTTCCTCGCAGCAGCTCGACAACGAACTCGCTGACCGTGCCCGAAGCCCACGCGGTGTCAATTTGTCGTGGTCGTGGTGAGGAACACCAGACGGAACTTGCAGATTTGGATCTCGTCGCCGCTGGCCAGCACCGCCGACTCGACCGGTTGACGGTTGACATAGGTGCC